>NZ_JACADT010000190.1:0-7859 GCF_013421635.1 Streptomyces sp. UH6
CAGCGGCGTCACCCGCAGCCCCGTACGCCCGGCCACCATCCGCGGCACCACCGCCACCCCCAGACCCGCGCGGACGAACCCCAGCACGGCGTCCATCTCGCCGCCCTCGACGGCGAAATCCGGCTCGAACCCCTCCGCCCGGCACGCGTCCACGGTCAGCTCCCGCAGGTCGTACCCGTGGCGGAACATCACCAGCCGTTCCCCCTCCAGATCGGCGATCCGCACCCGCCGCGCCCTGCCCCGCCCGTGCCCCGGCGGCGGTGACTCCGGTGACGAGACCACCACCAGCTCCTCCCGCAGCAGCTCCACCGTGGTCAGCGCGGGCGACGGCGTCCGCAGCGGCAGCACCACCAGCGCGAGGTCCAGCGCGCCGCGCGCCAGCTCCCGTACCAGATCGTGCGAGCCGCCCTCCTCGACCAGCAGCTGGATCCCCGGATAGCGGTCGTGGAAGGACCGGAGCACGTCCGGCAGCAGACCGGTGCACAGGCTCGGCGTCGCCCCCAGCCGCACCCGACCGCGCCGCAGCTGGGCCACCTCCTGGACCTCCTGGCGGGCCGTCTCGGTGTCCGCCAGGATCCGCCGCGCCAGCGGCAGCAGCGTCTCGCCGGCGTCCGTCAGGGTGATGTTCCCGCGCGCCCGCAGGAACAGGTCCGCCCCCAACTCCCGCTCCAGCGCCTTGATCTGCTGGGAGAGCGAGGGCTGCGCGACATGGACGAGTTCCGCCGCGCGGGTGAAGTGGCGGGTCTCGGCGACCGCCACGAAATAACGCAGTTGCTGCGGGTGCATCCCCCGATGATAGGCACGCATAGGCTGTGCCTATCGGATCGAGGAACATCATGTCTTGGACCGATCGGCCCAGGCGGTCGTACCTTCACTGCATGGCTCTGGCAACGGGGACGGACCGACGGCCGTCCAGGACACGCGCGGTATGGGACTCGACCGTCGGCAAGAAGGCCGTGATGGCCGTCAGCGGTCTGATCATGCTCCTCTACCTGGTCGCCCACATGATCGGCAACCTCAAGGTGTTCTTCGGCCCGGGAGAGTTCAACGCCTACGGCCACTGGATCCGCACCGTCGGCGAGCCGTTCATGCACTACTCGTGGACCCTCTGGGTCATCCGCGTCGTGCTGGTGGCCGCGGTCCTCGCCCACGCCACGGCCGCCTACCAGCTCAGCCGGCGCGGCGGCAGGGCGCGTCCCGCCAGGTACGCCCGCAAGAAGCGCGGCAGCGACTACGCCACCCGGACCATGCGCTGGGGCGGCGTGATCCTCGCGCTGTTCATCGTCTGGCACATCCTGGACCTCACCACCGGCCACGTCCACGCCGGCGGCTTCCAGGAGGGGCGGCCCTACCAGAACGTGGTGGACTCCTTCTCCACCTGGTACGGCAACGTGATCTACATCGTCGCCATGCTGGCGCTCGGCCTGCACATCCGGCACGGCTTCTGGAGCGCCGCCCAGACCCTCGGCGTCGGCGGCCGCACCCGCGACCGCGTCCTGAAGACCGCCGCCGGCCTTCTCGCACTGCTGCTCACGGCCGGCTTCGTCGCCGTCCCCGTGGGCGTCATGACCGGAGTGGTGAGCTGACATGTCCTACACCCGCTACACGACGGGCGAGCCCGTCGCCGACACCAAGGCACCCTCCGGCCCCGTCCACGAGCGCTGGGACCGGCGCCGCTTCGAGGCCAAGCTGGTCAACCCGGCGAACCGGCGCAAGCACACCGTGATCGTCGTCGGCACCGGCCTGGCGGGCGGCTCGGCCGGCGCCACCCTCGCCGAGCAGGGCTACCGGGTCGTCCAGTTCTGCTTCCAGGACTCCCCGCGCCGGGCCCACTCGGTGGCCGCCCAGGGCGGCATCAACGCGGCGAAGAACTACCGCAACGACGGCGACTCGGTCCACCGGCTCTTCTACGACACGGTCAAGGGCGGCGACTTCCGCGCCCGCGAGTCCAACGTCCACCGCCTCGCCCAGATCTCCGTCGAGATCATCGACCAGTGCGTCGCGCAGGGCGTGCCGTTCGCCCGCGAGTACGGCGGTCTGCTCGACAACCGCTCCTTCGGCGGCGTCCAGGTCTCCCGCACCTTCTACGCCCGCGGCCAGACCGGCCAGCAGCTCCTGCTCGGCGCCTACCAGGCGCTCTCCCGGCAGGTCGCGGCCGGCAACATCGAGCTGCACCCGCGCACCGAGATGCTCGACCTGATCGTGGCCGGCGGCCGCGCCCGGGGCATCGTCGTCCGCGACCTGGTCACCGGCCGGATCGACACCCACTTCGCCGACGCGGTCGTGCTGGCCACCGGTGGCTACGGCAACGTCTTCTACCTGTCGACCAACGCCATGAACTCCAACGCGACCGCCGTCTGGCGGGCGCACCGGCGCGGCGCGTACTTCGCCAACCCCTGCTTCACCCAGATCCACCCCACCTGCATCCCGCGCACCGGCGACCACCAGTCCAAGCTCACCCTGATGAGCGAGTCGCTGCGCAACGACGGCCGCATCTGGGTGCCCCGGGTCCGGGGCGACGAACGGCCGCCGAACGAGATCCCCGAGGAGGAGCGCGACTACTACCTGGAGCGGATCTACCCCTCCTTCGGCAACCTGGTCCCCCGCGACATCGCCTCCCGCGCCGCCAAGAACGTGTGCGACGAGGGCAGGGGAGTGGGGCCCGGCGGTCAGGGCGTCTATCTCGACTTCGCCGACGCCATCCGGCGGATGGGACGCAAGAAGGTCGAGGAGAAGTACGGCAACCTCTTCGAGATGTACGAGCGCATCACCGCGGAGAACCCGTACGAGGTCCCGATGCGGATCTACCCCGCCGTGCACTACACGATGGGCGGGCTGTGGGTCGACTACGACCTGCAGACCACCGTCCCCGGTCTGTTCGCCGTCGGCGAGGCCAACTTCTCCGACCACGGCGCCAACCGGCTCGGGGCCTCCGCCCTGATGCAGGGACTGGCCGACGGCTACTTCGTGCTGCCGGCCACCATCAACGACTACCTGGCCCGCAACCCGCACAAGGACGACGTCACCGCCGAACACCCCGCCGCCCGCGAGGCGGTGGCCGCGACCCGGGAACGGCTGGAGCGGCTGCTGGCCGTCGACGGTGACCGCACCCCGGACTCCTTCCACCGCGAACTCGGCGAACTGATGTGGGAGTTCTGCGGCATGGCACGCGACGAGGGCGGCCTGCTCAAGGCGCTCGAGCGGATCCCGCAGATCCGCGAGGAGTTCTGGCGGCGGATCAAGGTGCCCGGCACCGGCGAGCAGTTCAACCAGTCCCTGGAGAAGGCGAACCGGATCGTCGACTACCTGGAACTCGCCGAGCTGATGTGCCTGGACGCGCTGCACCGGACCGAGTCCTGCGGCGGTCACTTCCGCGAGGAGTCCCGGACCCCCGAGGGCGAGGCCGCGCGCAAGGACGACGCGTTCTCCTACGCCGCCGCCTGGGAGTTCACCGGCACCGGCACCGCGCCCGTGCTGCACAAGGAAGACCTGGTCTTCGAGTACGTCCACCCCACCCAGCGGAGCTACGCATGAGGCTCACCCTGCGCGTCTGGCGGCAGCGCGACGCCGCCGACGAAGGCGCCATGTCCACGTACCAGGTGGACGGCATCTCCCCCGACATGTCCTTCCTGGAGATGCTCGACACCCTCAACGAGAAGCTCATCCTGGAGGGTGAGGAACCGGTCGCCTTCGACCACGACTGCCGTGAGGGCATCTGCGGCGCCTGCTCCCTGGTCATCAACGGCGACGCCCACGGACCGGAGCGGACCACCACCTGCCAGCTCCACATGCGGTCCTTCCGTGACGGCGACGTCATCGACGTGGAGCCGTGGCGGGCCGCCGCCTTCCCGGTGATCAAGGACCTGGTGGTCGACCGGTCCGCCTTCGACCGGATCATCCAGGCGGGCGGCTACATCACCGCGCCGACCGGAGCCGCCCCCGAGGCGCACGCCACGCCCGTGCCGAAGCCGGACGCCGACCACGCCTTCGAGCACGCCGAGTGCATCGGCTGCGGCGCGTGCGTGGCGGCCTGCCCCAACGGCGCCGCGATGCTGTTCACCTCCGCGAAGGTCAACCACCTCAACGTCCTCCCGCAGGGCGCCCCGGAGCGGGAGACCCGGGTGCTCGACATGGTCGGGCAGATGGACGCCGAGGGGTTCGGCGGCTGCACCCTGGCGGGGGAGTGCGCCACGGCCTGCCCGAAGGGCATTCCGCTGTCCTCCATCACCGACATGAACCGCGAGTGGCTCCGCGCCACGGCCAAGGGAGCGCGGCGGTAGCCGCCCGAGACGTTCGCCGACGAGGTGCGGACGGGCGGGACCGGCGTGGTGCTCATTCCGGTCCCGCCAAGCCATGGGACGGCACCCGCCAAGCCATGGGACGGCGCCCGCCGCGTCACGGGACGGCGCCCGCCGTGCCGCGGACCGCTCCCGCCGCACACGACCCCGGCCGGCCCCCGAGGCGTCCCGGAGGCGTCCCCTAGGCTGGTGGGCG
The DNA here is from genome assembly GCF_013421635.1 of Streptomyces sp. UH6. Classification (NCBI taxonomy): domain Bacteria; kingdom Bacillati; phylum Actinomycetota; class Actinomycetes; order Kitasatosporales; family Streptomycetaceae; genus Streptomyces; species Streptomyces sp. UH6. Next base: position 4,495 of record NZ_JACADT010000190.1, read on the forward strand.
TGACGGAGACCCGACGCCCCCTCGCCGTGTTCGACCTGGACAACACGCTCGCGGACACCGCGCACCGCCAGCGCTTCCTGGAGAACCGGCCCAGGGACTGGGACGCCTTCTTCGACGCCGCCCCGCAGGACCCGCCGCTGGAGAAGGGCGTCGCCCTGGTCCTGGAGGCCGCGCGGGAGTGCGAGGTCGTCTACCTGACCGGACGCCCCGAGCGGTGCCGGCAGGACACCCTCGACTGGCTCGCCGCCCAGGGGCTGCCCGAAGGACGGGTGTGGATGCGGCGGAACCACGACCGCCGCCCGGCCCGCCGCACCAAGCTGGAGATCCTCCGCCGACTCGCCGCCACCCGGGAGATCCGCATGCTGGTCGACGACGACGAACTGGTCTGCGACGACGCGCGGCGCGCGGGTTTCCCCGTCGTGCGGGCCCGCTGGGCCGCCGAGGCGTCCGAGGGCCTGCGCGAGGCCCAGGAGCGCGAGGGCCGGACCTGAGCCGACGGGTGACGGGGCGGCGCGGTGGGAGGCGCCGCCCGCCCGGCCCGCCGCCGGTACTCGGGCTGCTGCGGCTATTCGGACGCGGCTGCTCCGACCACTCCGGCTGCTCCGACCACTCCGGTGCTCCGACTACTCCGGCTCCTCGATGCGGAAGCCGACCTTCAGCCCCACCTGGTAGTGCGCGATCTCCCCGCCCTCGATGTGTCCGCGGACCTGGGTGACCTCGAACCAGTCGAGGTTGCGCACCGTCTTCGAGGCGCGGGACACGGCGTTGCGGATCGCTTGGTCGACCCCCTCGTGGGAGCTGCCGACGATCTCGGTGACCCGGTAGACGTTGTCCGACATGAAGACGTCTCCTCTCCGGGGCGTCGCGGGGACGAGGACGCCCGACACCCCTCCACCGTGCCCCATGCCGGGGCGGTTCGCGAGGCGTCGCCGCTGCCCGTGGCCGCGTCCCGGTGGTGGCCGGGCCTTGACGGCGCTATTGGTCCATACCAAAATCCAGGCACCTGCCCGAGCCGCCTGCGCTCGTCCCCCCACGGGTCTTTCTGCACTAAACAGGACAGGACCACCGTGAGACGTCGTCTTCTCGCACTCATGGGCGCCTCGGCCGCCCTGATGACCACCGCTGCCTGCGGGCTGCTCCCGGGTGGATCGGACAGGAGCACGGTCACCGTGTGGCTGATGAAGGGCACCGCCTCCGACGACTTCCTGAAGCGCTTCACCACCGACTTCGAGGCGACCCACCCGGACATCCGGCTGGACATCCAGATCCAGGAGTGGACAGGCATCGGCCCCAAGGTGCAGGCGGCCATGAAGCCCGAGGACGCCCCGGACGGCCCGGACGTGATCGAGGTCGGCAACACCCAGGTGCCGCAGTACGTGGAGGGACGGCTCCTCGACCTCACCCTGGAGGCGGTGCGCGACTGGGGCATCGACGACTGCCTGCCCGGCCTCACCGACCCCGGCCGGGACCGCAACCACCAGTACGGCATCCCCTGGTACGCCGCCAACCGGGTGGTGGTCTACCGCAAGGACCTGTTCGCCCAGGCCGGGATCACCGAACCGCCCAGGACCCGTGAGGAGTGGCTGGACGCCACCCGGCGGCTCGACGGCGCGGGAGCCCAGGGCATCTACCTGGCCGGCCAGGACTGGTACACGCTCGCCGGGTTCGTCTGGGACGAGGGCGGCGACCTGGCGGTCCGGCGCTCCGAGGGATGGAAGGGCGCCCTGGACTCGGAGGACGCCCTGCGCGGAATGGAGTTCTACCGGCAGCTCCAGGCCCTGGGCGACGGCCCGGTGGACGCCGACGAGGAACACCCCCCGCAGGCCGGGGTGTTCGCCGAGGGCAAGGCCGCCCAGATCATCGCCGTGCCGGGGGTGGTGCGGTCGATCCTCGCCGAGAACCCCGAACTCGAGGGCGACATCGGCTACTTCCCCGTCCCGGGCAAGACCGCCGAGAAGCCCGGCGCGGTCTTCACCGGAGGCTCCGACCTGATCGTCCCCCGCAACACCGACCAGCCGGACGGGGCCATCGACGTGATCGGCGCCCTGGTGAGCGAGAAGTGGGCCACGGACCTGGCCCGCACCATGAACTACGTGCCCAACAAGGAGAAGCTCGCCGGGGCCGTCGCCGGCAACGAGGGCGTCGCCGCCATGGCCAAGGGCGCGGCGCACGGCCGCGCCACCCCCTCCACGCCCGAGTGGGCCGAGGTGGAGGCGGACAACCCCATCAAGCGCTACATGACGGCCGTCCTGAACGGCGGTGACCCGCGCCGCGAGGCCGAGAAGGCGTCGGATGCCATCACCGAGGCGCTGGACCCGGTCTACGGCTGAGATCGCGCCGCACCCGTGCGCCGCGGACCGCGCCGGGGCCCCGGAGAAGGGGCCCCGGCACGGATCCGTCAGCGCACCACGCCCAGCGAGAGGGCGAAGAGCCCGGCACGGTCCGTCCACCGGTGGACGACCTCCATCCCCACCGCGGCCAGCTCCGAGCGGACGCCCTCGGGGCGGAACTTCGCCGAGATCTCCGTCCGCAGCTCCTCCCCGTCGGCGAAGTCGACGACCAGGTCCACGCCGGGAATCTTCACCGTCTGCGCCCCGCGCGCCCGCAGCCGCATCTCCACCCACTCCGGCCCGGGGTTCCAGACCGCCACATGGTCGAACAGCTCCGGCCGGAAGTCGGCGGACAGCTCCCGGTTCACCACCCGCAGCACGTTCCGGTTGAACTCCGCCGTCACACCCTGCGCGTCGTCGTACGCGCGGACCAGCACCCGTTCGTCCTTCACCAGGTCGGTGCCCAGCAGCAGCGCGTCCCCGGGCGACATCAGCTCCCGCACCGACGACAGGAACCGCGCCCGCTCCTCGGGTTCCAGGTTGCCGATCGTCCCGCCCAGGAAGGCCACCAGCCGGGGACCCGGACCCTCGGGCAGCTCCAGCCGGCCGGTGAAGTCCGCCACCACGGCGTGCACCTCCAGCTCCGGCCGCCGCTCGGACAGCTCCCGGCCCGCCCCGGCGAGCGCGCTCTCGCTCACGTCCACCGGCACGTACAGACCGAGCTCCGGCATGGCCTCCAGCAGGTGCCGGGTCTTCTCCGAGGACCCCGAGCCGAGCTCGACCAGCGTCCGCGCGCCGCTCACCCGGGCGATCTCGCCGGAGCGGTCGGTGAGGATCTCCCGTTCCGCGCGCGTCGGGTAGTACTCGGGCAGCCGGGTGATCCGGTCGAACAGCTCACTGCCCCGCGCGTCGTAGAACCACCTCGGCGGCAGCGACCGCGGCCGGCTCCCCAGCCCGGCCAGGACGTCGGCGCTCAGCGCCGCCCGGGCGGCGTCCTCGGGCAGGGTGCGGGTGATGCGGAACGGGCTCACGGGC
>NZ_JACADT010000191.1:0-7846 GCF_013421635.1 Streptomyces sp. UH6
CGGCCAGCTCCAGGTGGCCGCCGCGGACGAGGTGCGCCCGCACCTGTGCCGCCGGAGTGAGCGTGCGGTGCGTGAGCAGCACGCCCAGCACGGCGGACACCGGGTCCTCCCCCGTCGCGGTCGCCTCGCGCAGCCGGCCGGCCCAGACGCCCAGGGTCTCGTCGTGCGTGTCCAGCGCCGCCTGGGTGAAGGCGTCGCTCCACTCCCGCAGCGTCTCCGGACCGTCCTCGCCGGCGTCCACGGCCTCCGTCAGGGCCTCGGCCAGCGCGCCACCGGGGTGGGCGCAGAGCCGGTGGTACATCTCGTCCAGCCGGTGACAGCGCCACCGGGCGTCCTGCCGGTGCCCGTCGTCGGGGAGGTTCCGTTCGATATCGGCGGCCCAGGCGGCGTGCGCGTCGGCGAGCCGCAGATGGACCGCCGTCCAGCCCCTCGGGGACCGGGCACGCTCGCGCCGCACCATCCCGGCGCGCACGACGGCGTGGTACCGCTTGAAGTCGCCGCTGCCGCTCACGAACGGCTGTCCGCACAGCCATTCCCACAGCCCGCGCCCCTCTTCGGGCACCACGGCGGCGAAGACGTCCGCGTTGAGCCGGGGCGCCAGCGCGCAGGTGAGGACCACCTCCCGGCGCAGCGGATCGGCGATCCACCGCACGAACCGTTCGACGGCGGTGTCCACGGAGTCCCCGTCCGCGTCGACCGCGGCCGCGCTCTCCGGCCGGGCCAGGGCGAGGATGTCGGCCAGCAGCGGCAGCCCCATGGACAGCCGCGCCACCGCCTCGACGGTTCCCGGTTCGGTGACCCCTCGCCGGGCGAGCAGTTCGCGGGTCTCCTGCTCGGTGAACGCCTCCAGGGGCACGTCCCGCCCCTGGGCCGCCATGAGCCCGCCCCACTCCCGTGTCAGGTCGTCGCGGCCCGCGAGGACGATCATGACGTTGACGGGCAGGGGCCCGAACCCGTCGCAGAGCATCGCCCGCAGCCACGCGTCGAGGTGACGGCCGGTCTGCTCCCAGGTGTCCAGGAAGAGCACCACCCACGGGTGCTCCGCGCAGAGTTCGTCCAGCGTGGCGACGAACTCCCGGCTGACCGTGTCGCGTTCGGTGCCGCGCCCCCGTGCCCTGCGGTTGCGCACCCGGTCGAAGGCATGGTCCATGCCCTCGGCCACCGCGTCCGGGTCGACCATCGTGGCGATGGCCCCGCCGCCCGGCAGCAGGGCGGTGGTGCCGCCGACCACGGCACGGGAGATCGCGCGGCTGGTCACCGAAGGGCCGTCGTCGGCCGCCCCGTCGAGGTCGGTCGGCCGCGCGGCCGCCTCCCGCTCCCGGCGGCACTGCTCGACCGCCCGGTCGAACGACTTCAACGGCCGGGTCTGCGCCGCGAGTTGGCGGGACAGCGCGACCATCGCCGACAGCACGCCGTGCACGTCGTTCTCGTCCACCACGGCGGTGACGGCGCCCGCCTGCCGGGCCGCCTCCCTCCACTGCCGCAGCAGTGTCGACTTGCCGACACCACCCACACCGCGCACGTGGAAGAGGTACGCCGCCGGATCCGTCGGCGACAGGGGGTCCTTCGCGAGGTTGCGGGCGAACATCGCCACCTGCTCGCGTCGGCCCACGAACCGGTCCAGCGCGCGCGTCGCGATCAACTCCCCGCGCGACGGTCGCCGTTGCGGTCTCGGCATGTGCCTTCCTCCCTCGTTCGGCCGCTGGGTACGACGCCCGGCGGGCGTCATCGGTTGCCCCGGTCCCTGCCCCGCGGAAGCAGGTTCTCCTCTGGCTCCTCGTCCGGTGTCCGAGGGACGTGCTGCCGGACCCGTGGCCGGCCGTCGGCGGCGACGCGTTCGTCGACGCACTGCCCGCGAGTGATCGACCGTCCGCCGCCGGAGGTCACGCCCCGGACGGCCCACCCGGGCGTGACCGATGGCGGCCGTGATCGTTCCACCCGGCATGCGATCACTTACACATCTGCGCCGTTCCGGAATCGCCCTGCTCTGCGGGCTGGCCCTCACCACGGGCCTGTCGTCCACCGCGTCCGCCGCGTCCGTCACCGCCCCGGCCGTTGCCGCCGCGAAGGGTGAGTTCCACTGGATCGGCGCGAAGAGCAGGCCCTACTTCGTGGAGAACCCGCCCGGTGGCCAGTGCCTCGCCATGGCCGAGAAGGGCCGCGCCGCCAACAACCGCACCTCCTCCACGGCGACCGTCTACGCGGGCAAGAAGTGCAAGGGCGCGTCCAAGCGCCTGGCTCCCGGGCAGCGGGCGCCGAAGGGCTTCACCTTCGCCAGCGTGCGCTTCGGCAGCTGACCCTCGGACGGCGGACCGAACCCTCGGGCGGTTGACCCGCCCACGGGCGGCCGGCCGAACCCCCCGGGCGGCCGGCGCAGGCGTCCCGGCCGCCCCTCCCCCGGGCCGGTCAGCCGAAACCGCGGTGGTCCGCCCAGAGGGCTCCGGCGCGGGTGGCGGCCGCCGCGATCAGCTCGGTGAGTCCGGGACGGTCGCCCGGCACGGGGAACGAGACGTACGTGCCGCGGCCGCCCTCCGTCGGCCGGCCGTAGGCCTTCGCCGCGAGTGTGCCGTCCGGCAGGAGGCGGATGTTCAGCGTGGACAGGGTGAACTCCTGGCCGCGCCGGGTGTCCGTCCAGCGCAGTTCCTCGGGCACGGTCACGTTGATCGCCAGGGCGCTGACGTCGAGGGCGTGGTCGCGGTACCGGTCGTCGCTCATACGGTGACCCTTCCCTGCCCGGTGAGGCCACCGGTGAGGCCACGGAGGACCTCCTCGAAGGCGGTGCGGGTGGCGGCGTCCCGGGTGCGGTCGAGCACGCCGAACACGACGTGGGCGAACCGCCCCTCGAACCGTGCGCCGGGTGCCAGCAGGGCGCGGAAGGCGTCGGCGACCTGGGCCGGGTCGTTCATGAAGACGCCGCAGCCCCAGGCGCCGAGCACCAGCCGCCGGTAGCCGTGGGCCGCCGCCGTCTCCAGCACCCGCTCGGCCCGGGAGGCGAGCGCCCCGGGGATCTCGCCGACCCGGTCGGGGGCGGTGCGGGCGATCACTCCGGCGTTGGGTGCGGCGGCCGTGAGGAAGCCCGCCCGGTACGGCTCGTCGAGCAGCCGGCCGCGGTCGTCGCGGAAGACCGGGACGGCCGGGGAGTGGATCACCCGGTCCGAGTAGAACGGACTGCGGTCGGCACGGTGGTGCCCGTAGTACTCGGGAGCCCGCAGCAGGCACGTGTAGAGGGCCGAGCCGCGGCACAGCGCCTCCTCCTGGGCCTGCGCCCCGTTGAGGTAACCGCCCCCGGGGTTGCGGGCCGAGGCGAAGTTGAGCACGGCGACCGGGTCGTCCCCGCTCCGGGCGAGGCGGTGCGCGGCCTCCAGACTGCTCTCGGCGGTGACCTCGACGTGGGTCCTGACCGCCGCCGCGGCCGGTACGGGCACCGGATCGGGTCCGGCGGTCCGGGTCCCCTCGCGGGCGGCGCGCACCGCTTCCGCGATGTCGACCGTGCGGCCGTCGCCGGCGCGGTACGACCCCGCCGCCACGATCTCCTCGTTCGCGCGGGCGATCCCCCGCAACCGGGCACTCATCGGATGTGCCGTCCCTCCTTCCGGGCGGAACGGTCCCCGCCCCCGGGATGGGCACAGTAGCCGCGGCCGGCCCCGGCCTCCCACCGCTTTTCCCGGTGGCCCGCCGGTACGCGGGCGGCCACCGGCCCGCACGCCGGAAGGCCCGGCGCCCGCGCTCCCCGTGCGGGGATGCGGGCACCGGGCCTTCCGTTGCTCCGGCCGGGCGGCCGGCGCGTCAGATGAGACCCTGCGCGAGCATCGCGTCGGCGACCAGCTCGAAGCCGGCGATGTTGGCGCCGACCACGTAGTTGCCGGGGCTGCCGTAGCGCTCGGCGGTGGTGTAGCAGGAGTCGTGGATGTGGCGCATGATCTCCGCCAGCCGCTCCTCGGTGTGGGCGAAGGTCCACGAGTCACGCGAGGCGTTCTGCTGCATCTCCAGCGCGCTGGTGGCCACGCCGCCGGCGTTGGCCGCCTTGCCGGGCCCGAAGGCGACGCCGGCCTCCTGGAAGACGCGGACCGCCTCGGGCGTGGTGGGCATGTTGGCGCCCTCGGCGACCGCCTTCACGCCGTTGCGGACCAGGGCGACGGCGTCGGCCTCGTGCAGCTCGTTCTGGGTGGCGCAGGGCAGGGCGACGTCCACCGGGACGCTCCACAGGCCGGCGCCCGGGACGTAGGTGGCGCTGTCGCCGCGGGCCTCGGCGTACTCCGAGACGCGGCCGCGGCGGACCTCCTTGATCTCCTTGAGGAGGTCGAGGTCGATGCCCTTCTCGTCGACGACGTAGCCGCCGGAGTCGGAGCAGGTGACCACGGTCGCGCCGAGCTGGTGCGCCTTCTCGATCGCGTAGATCGCGACGTTGCCGGAACCGGAGACGGCGACGCGCTGCCCGGCGAGGGAACCGCCGCGGCTGCGGAGCATCTCCTGGGTGAACAGGACGCAGCCGTAGCCGGTCGCCTCGGTCCGCGCCTGGGCGCCGCCCCAGCCCAGGCCCTTGCCGGTGAGGACGCCGGACTCGTAGCGGTTGGTGATGCGCTTGTACTGGCCGAACAGGTAGCCGATCTCGCGGCCGCCGACACCGATGTCACCGGCGGGCACGTCGGTGTACTCACCGAGGTGGCGGTGGAGCTCGGTCATGAAGGACTGGCAGAACCGCATGATCTCGGCGTCGGAGCGGCCCTTCGGGTCGAAGTCCGAGCCGCCCTTGCCGCCGCCGATGGGCATGCCGGTGAGGGCGTTCTTGAAGATCTGCTCGAAGCCGAGGAACTTCACGATGCCGAGGTTCACGGACGGGTGGAAGCGCAGGCCGCCCTTGTACGGGCCGAGCACGCTGCTGAACTCGACGCGGAAGCCGCGGTTCACATGGATGTCGCCGGCGTCGTCGGACCACGGCACGCGGAAGATGAGCTGCCGCTCGGGCTCGGCCATCCGCTCGATGATGCGGGCCTCGACCAGCTCGGGCCGCCGCTCGAGCACCGGGCCGAGGGTGTCCAGAACCTCGCGCACGGCCTGATGGAACTCGTTCTCGCCCTGGTTGCGACGGAGAATCTCCGCGTACAGCGACTCGATGACGCGCATGTGCAGCCCGTGACCTTCCGTGGTCGGAATGATGTCGTGCGCCCCGTCCCGGGGGCGCCAGAGGTTCCCCTCGCCCTTGAGGACGCCGCCGGGACACCTCCCGAGAGCCGGGGATGTCTCACTCGTGCGACGCGCAGAACCGTTGTTGCTTCTCCATTCTCCCAGTCCTCACCCATGACCCGTTGGTCGTATCCACATGGCGGACATCACCCACCGCTCAGCGGTCACTGTGGGTGACGCGCGTCACGCGCACCGTCGTTTCCGGCTCCACTCCAGGTCACCACGGGTGGTTTCGCTCCGCCATCGGGCGCTCACCCCGCTACGCCGTGTGCCACCAGGGCCCAGCAGTGCGCGGCCAGGGCCGCCGCGCACAGGAGCGTGCGCGCGTGGTTGGCGCGGACCCAGGGGCGCTCGAACGCCCGCCGCGCGAGGGCGGGTTCGGTTGACCCCCGCGCCTGTCCCGCTGCCTCCAGGGCGTTGTTGAGCGGGATGTTGACGCGGGCGGTGAGGACCACCGCGGCCAGGTAGAGCGCGGTCGACACGGCGATCGCGGCGAGGGCGGCGCGGGACCCGGGCCGCAGGGCGAAGAGGACGAGGGCCAGTGCGTCGAGCAGGATCGTTCCGACGTATCCGAGCAGGAACCACCCGTTGAGGATGGCGGCGTTGATCCGGCGCATCACCGTCACCAGTGTCCGGTCGTCGGCGCGCGCCAGTCCCGGCATCACGGCGATGGAGAAGCCGTAGAACAGGCCGGCGACCAGGCCGGTGGTGACGGTCGCGGCGATCAGTACGAGCGACATGGTGGTTTCCACGCTTCGTTCCCCCTGGCCCTGCGGATGCTTTTCCGACATGTGTCGCCCGGCGCCCGCCCGGGCGGCGGGCGGGTGGCGGCGGGCGGACCGCTCCTACGGCCGCAGCCGCGCCAGCGCCCCGGTCTCCAGCGCGGCCCAGACCTCGCCGTTCGGCCCCACGCTGATGCCGTGCGGCTCGGCGGAGGGCGTGGGCAGGTCGTACTCGCGGACCTCACCGTCCGCGGTGACGCGGCCGATGCGGTTGCCCGCCCACTCGGTGAACCAGCACTCCCCCGCCGGGGTGGCGGCCACCGCGTGCGGGCGGCAGGCGGGGTCGGGCAGCGCGAACTCCTCGATCTCCCCGTCGGGCGTGATGCGGCCGATGCGCCCCGCCCCGATCTCGGCGAACCACAGTGCCGTCCCGTCACCCGTGATCCCCACCGGCGCCGCGCCGGGCGTGGGCAGCGGGTGGAGGGTGACGGTTCCGTCGACGGTGATCCGGCCGATGGCGTCGGCCTGGTTGAGGGTGAACCACAGGGCCCCGTCGGGACCGGCCGCGATCGCGCCGGGGAATCCGCCCCGGACGGGGATCGGGAACTCGGTGATCACGCCGTCGGTGGTGATCCGGCCGATGCGGTCCGAGTTCATCAAGGTGCACCACAGCGCGCCGTCGGGGCCGGCGGCGATGCCGTAGGGTGCGCCGGTCGGGGTGGGCACGGGGAAGGAACTCGTCGTGCCGTCGACCGTGACGCGCCCGATCCGGTGGTCCCGGTTGCGGGTGAACCAGAGGGCGCCGTCCGGGCCCGGGGTGATGGCCATGGGCGCGCACTGCGCTCCCAGCGAGTACTCCGTGACCTCGCCGTCGGGGCCGAGACGGCCGACGTGACCGCTGTGCACCAACGTGAACCACAGGGCGCCGTCGGGGCCGTGGGTGATGCCGTAGGGGCCCGCGTCCCGGGCGGCGACGGCGAACTCCCGGACGTCCGGGGCGCCCGGTCCGGCCGCGGCGGTGGGGTCGGACGGATGCACGGCGGCTCCCGGGGCAGGACGGGTCGGACGGTACGGGCGCACCTTGCCTTCCGCTCCGGTCCGCACGCAACCGTTTTCCCCTCCGGGCGGCCCCTCGCACGTCCGGCGCCCCGGCCTCACGTCACCCCTTCTCGGCCAGGGTGTGCGCCACGAGGGCGTTGGCGTGGCCGTGTCCGAGGCCGTGCTCGTCCTTCAGCCAGGCGACCAGCTCCATGTGCCGGGTCAGCGGCGACGTGCGGATCAGGTCCTTCCACTCCGCTATCGGGCGGCCGTACTTCTTCTCGATGGAGGGGAAGTAGCTGGCGGGGCCCTTCACCGGTGCGGTCATGGGGGTGTCTCCTGTCGTCGCGTGCCTGCTTCCTCAGGCGTTCACCGGTAAGGACCGGGGGCGCCGGGAAAACTCATCGGCCGTCAGCTGACGGATGCACAGAGCGAACTCGCCGCACCTGTACGGGCGTCCGCGCGCACACCGGGGCGAAAACGCCCGTGCCGCCGCGACCGTGATCTCGCCCACGGCGTGAAGGTGAGCCTGGTCACAGCCGGGCCGCCCGGCCCGGGCGGTCGCATCGGCTCGATCCCGCCCCCATAAGATCGGCTACGGCCTAGGCTGGTCCCACCCCCCAGGACGGCGCCCTGCGTGAGGTGCGCGGGACGTCAGGCCGAGCCGGTGAACCGACTCGGCCACCACCACATGCCCGGCTCCCGGCCCCAGGCCGTCCACGAAAGCAGACCCGTGTTCCAGGAAACGCCCATCTACAACCGCCTGGTCGCCGAGCGCGGCGACATCCCCGTCCAGGTACGGGGTGAGGCCGAACGCATACACCGCAGTCTGACACCCCTGCTCGGACCGCCGCCGCCGCCGCCGCCGAGCGTGCCCGCCCCCGCGTGGCAGCCGCAGGGCG
>NZ_JACADT010000192.1:0-7811 GCF_013421635.1 Streptomyces sp. UH6
CCCGCGGCATCAGCACATCCGCGTACGCCGCGCCCGCCCCCGCGGAGGCGGCCGGCGGCTCCTCGATGTCCGGCTCGGTGTCCGGGCTGTCCGGGCCCTCGCCGGGACGCTCCGGCACCACCAGGTCGCCCCGGAAGCTGGGCACCGCCTCCAGCAGGCTGGTGAGCGAGTCCCCGCTCTCCTCCACCGGATCCGACGGCGGGGCCTGGGCCGGCACCACCGCACGCTCCGGCCGGTCTCCCCGGTCCCGCGGAAGCCGCGCGATGCGCGGCACGAACGGATGCGCCGGCTCCGCCGGTCCCAGGTCGTCGGACTCGCCGATCAGCGAACGCGCCTCGTCGTCCACCGCGGCCACCAGACGGCGCGGCGGGTCGTAGGTCCAGCTCGCCGTGTGGGGCTCCCCGGCGACGCGGTAGACCAGCAGCACCTCCCAGGTGCCGTCGTCGCGGCGCCAGGAGTCCCACTGCACGGTGTCCTTGTCGGCGCCGCGCAGCAGCAGCCGCTCCGCGACCGCCTCGCCCAGCGGGGGACCGGTGTTCTCGCCCGGACGACGCACCGGGGTCTTGCGGGCACGCTCCGCCATGAAGGCGCGCTCGGCCAGCACGGGGCCCTCGAAACGCCGCACCCGGTCCACCGGGATGCCGGCCAGCTGGGCGACCTCCTCCGCGGTGGCACCCGCCCTTATACGGGCCTGGATGTCGCGGGGACGGAGGTGGCTCTCCACCTCGATCTCGATCTGTCCGAGACGGGGCCGGTCGCCGCGCACGGCGGCGCGCAGCCGTTCGTCGATCGGAAGCGTGTACTCCGTGCTGTCCGCAGCCTTGAGCACCAGCCGTGTGCCGTCATTGGAGACGGCCACGACACGCAGTTCGGGCATGGGGACCTCCCGGGTGGTGCCTGCCGACGTCACGTGCGTCGCTGCTTCCGCTAGTCGAGTGTGGCCTGCCCGGGTGCAGCCTGCCACAACCTTGCCGAGTTGCCCGGCGTGTCGGGCGCCGGGCCCAGGCACACCGCCATGGCACGGTTACCTGTTTGCAACGTCAAGTGACCCACATCGGTCACCCTGCGCAACAGCCTCCCTCCCCGGCGTTCCTGACGGATCGCGGGCGCCCAGGCGGGAGTCCGGACCCAGGGCTCTGAACACTACTCCATTTGGGCCACGTGCGTGGATTGGCGCGCCGGTCGAATCGGGGCGGGTCGCCCCAAGATCGTCACGGCCCGACGCTCCGAGGACCCAACGGCCCTTGAAACGTGGCGTACTTCACGCCCCGGCCCACGCCCCTGATCCCTGCCCCGTTCCCGGGGTTCCAATCTCCCGCACCGCCATCTCCTCCTTCGGCCGCCCGTCGTCACTCGGTGTCACTCGCCGAGGACCCGCCTCACGTAGTCGTTCCGGAAACGCCGTTCGGGATCCAGCCGGTTCCGCAGGTCCCGGAACTCACCGAAACGGGGGTAGACCCCCTCCAGGTACTCCGCGTCGCGGGTGTGGACCTTCCCCCAGTGCGGTCTGCCCCCGTAGGCGGTGAAGATGCGTTCCGCGGCGGTGAAGTACGCCTGGTACGGAGTTCCCTTGTACATGTGCACGGCTATGTAGGCGCTGTCCCGGCCGGACGCCGTGGACAGCGGTATGTCGTCGGCGGGCGCGGTGCGCACCTCCACCGGGAAGCTGACCCGCAGGTGCGACCGGTCCACCATGGACCGCAGTTCGCGCAGCGCCTCCACCACCGCCTCCCGCGGCAGGGCGTACTCCATCTCCACGAACCGGACCCGGCGCGGTGAGGTGAACACCTTGTAGGGGATGTCGGTGTAGGTGCGCGAGGAGAGCGCGCGGCTGGACACCCGGGCGATCGCGGGTATGGCGGCCGGGGCCACCCGCCCGAGCCGGTTGGCCACCTCGAAGACGCCGTTGGAGAGGAACTCGTCCTCGAACCAGGCGCCCGCCCGGCCCAGCGGCCGGGGAGGTCCGGCGCTGCGGTTGTTGCGCTTGGTGTTGCAGTTGCCGGTGTGGGGGAACCAGTAGAACTCGAAGTGCTCGTTGTCGGCCCAGAGTTCGTCGAAGGACGAGGTGACCCGGTCGAAACTCATCGGTTCCTCGCGGGCGGTCAGCAGGAAGACCGGCTCCACGGTGAACGTGAGCGAGGTGATGACGCCCAGCGCGCCCAGGCCTATCCGCGCGGCGGCGAACACCTCGGGGTTCTCCTGCGCGGAGCAGGCGAGCACCGAGCCGTCCGCGGTGACCAGTTCGAGGGCGGCGATCTGCGCGGCGAGCGAGCCGGACTCCCGGCCGGTGCCGTGGGTACCGGTGCCGACGGCGCCGGAGACCGTCTGCTCCATGATGTCGCCCATGTTGGTCAGCGACAGACCCTCGCCGGCCAGGGCGGCGTTGAGCTGCTTGAGCGGGGTTCCGGCGCCGACCGTGACGGTGCCGGCGGCCCGGTCGATCCGGTGGATGCCCGCCAGTCGTTCGGGCTGTATCAGGAGGCCGTCGGTGGCCGCGGCCGCGGTGAAGGAGTGGCCGGTGCCCACCGCCTTGACCCGCAGCCCGCGCTCGGCCGCGCGGCGCACGGCCGCGGCGACCTCCTCGGGGGTGCCGGTGCGGGCCAGCGCGGTCCGGGCCAGGGCGGCCTGGCGGCGGGCGTCGGTGACGTCCTGGACCATGTCGGTCTCGATCATTCCGGGCGCCACCACGTTGACGGTGATGTTGCGCCGGCCCACCTCGATGGCGAGCGACCGGGCGAAGCCGATCATCGCGGCCTTGGCCGAGGCGTAGTTGGTCTGGCCGGGGGCGCCCGACATGCTGTTGATGGACGACATGTAGATCAGCCGGCCCCAGCGTGCCTTGATCATCGCCGGGACGACCTCCCGGGTGACGGTGACGGCGGCCTGGAAGTTGGTCTCCATCACGTCCCGGAAGTCCTCCTCCGGCATGCCGATCAGGACCTGGTCGCGGGTGATGCCCGCGTTGGACACCAGGATCTCCACCGGCCCCTGCTGGATGGCCACCTCCTCGACGGCGGCCTTGACCTGCGCGGGGTCGGTCACGTCGCACCGGACTCCGAAGAGGCCGGACGGCGGCTCCCCGGTGCGGTACGTCACGGCGACCTTGTTGCCCTCGGCCGCCAGGGCCCGTGCGGTGGCGAGCCCGATGCCCCGGTTTCCGCCGGTGACGAGGACGGAGCGACTCATGTGCGCCTCCTTCTGCGGTGTCGATGGGGACCTTGCGGCGATGTCACGGACGGACGCCTGCCTCGGCGCGGTCCAGGAGGGAGGCGAGCTGTGCGCCCGCGCTGTCGGCGTCGGTGAACAGCACCGCCCGCCAGCCGGCCGCCTCGGCGCCGGCGCAGTTGTGCTCGAGGTCGTCCACCAGCACGCAGCGTTCCGCGGGGACGCCCGCCCGCCGGGCGGCGAGCTCGAACATGCCGGGGGACGGCTTGCGGTGGCCCACCTCGAAGGAGAGCAGGACGTCGTCGAAGAGCTCGGACGGGTCGATCATGCGCCGCCAGTGTTCGTCCCAGGCGGGCACCATGTTGGACAGCAGCCCGACGAACGCCCCGCCGTCCCGGGCCTTGCGCAGCTGCGCCGCCCAGGCGTGGTTGGTCTCCCGCCCGTCGAACCAGGCGTCCGCCATCGTGGTGAGGCGGAGCCGGACGCCGTGCTCGGCGTCCAGCACGTCACCGATCTCGCGGAGCCACTCCTCCTCGCTCACCAGCGGGGTGTCGATCGGCTCCATGATGTCGTCGGTCCCGTACCGGGCCGTGACCGTGGCCACGGCCCGCAGCAGGATCCTCTGGTCCACGCCGGTCGACGCGCAGAACGTCGCCATGGTGTGGCTCAGCGGAGGGGTGAGGACGCCGCCGAAGTCGGACCAGACGGCCCACCGGGTCGCTGTGCTCTCGGACATGTCAGTTCCTCACGATCCGTTGGGACGGGCGGCGTCGACGACGGTGACGGTGAGCTCCGCGATCTCCTGGTCGTCCTGCCGGAAGCGGACCCGCACGGCGTGCCGGCCGCCGTCCTCGCGGGTGCGGTGCGCCGTCGCCGTCAACGGCACGTCCAGTTCGGCGAAGCGGTGGAAGCTGCCCTCGTACCCGCTGGCGTAGCCGGGCGAGGCGGAACCGGTCGCGGCGCCCACGGCGAGCAGCGCCAGCTGGCGCGCCCCCTCGACCAGCGTCATGGCCGGCAGGTGGTCGTAGGCGTGGTCGAACAGCGCCGGGTTGTCCAGGCGCGGCGCGACCACCGCCGTGACGGTCTCCCCGTCGAACTCCGGTCCGGCGAGGACGACGTTCAGCGGGTTGGCGCGCCCCACCCGGGCCGGGTCGACCCGGGTGGGAGCGCCGGGCACCTCGGTGAGGTCCGTGCTCAGCGGTGCGGGCGTGCCCCGCTGGGAGTGGCGCAGGATCTCGTTCTCGTCGCCCTTCAGGAAGAGCACGTCCATGGTGTGGTCGCCGACGTGCACGTCCCCCATGTAGATCCGCTGCTCCAGCCGGCCCTTGCGGTACCGCCCGTTGTGCCGGGCGGTCTTTCCGTAGAAGTCGGTGTCGATGCGGGGCTCGCCCGCCTCGTCGCCGATCCGCAGCGCGTCCAGGTTCCGCAGCGAGAACCGGAAGCCGTGGACGATGGCCATGGTCCCGACCGGGACGCCGGCGTTGGTGTGGGACCCGGCGATCGCGGCCTGCCGGCCCGCCTCCAGCAGCAGCAGCGAGTCGTGCAGCCGGGGCTGCTCCTGGTGGTCGCTGTAGTAGAGGTGGGTCAGCGGCAGGTGGATCCCGGCGGTCACCGCCATCGGCCGCACGGTCCGCACGTCGGTCACGAAGACCTCGGAGATCGCCGACCGGTGCGCGAGGGACCGTTCGATGGTGCGCCCGTACTCGACGGCGGGGACCACGGACGCGGAGGCGTCCTCCAGTACCTGTGTGGACATCAGTTTCCCTCCGGACCAGTTGTCGAGGTGCTGTGACCGGGAGCCGGTCACACGGCCGGGACGGCCACCGGCTTCGGCTCGGCGACGCCTTCGTCGCCCTCGCCGGCCTGGGTCGAGCGGTGCCGGATGAACAGTCCGCTCACCGCGCCGAGCATCACCACGGCCACGCCGATCCACAGCGCGCCCTCGAGGCCGTCGGTGAACGCCGCCTCCGGGCCGCCGTCGTTGCCGGCGAAGCGGTGGCTGAAGACGGTGGTGAGGGCGGCGACACCGAGCGCGCCGCCGAACTCGCGGCTGGTGTTGTTGGCGCCGGAGGCCTTGTTGTGCTCGTTCTCCCGCACCGAGGCGATCACCGTGGCGGGGTTGCCGGCGAAGACCAGGCCCATGCCGATGCCCGCCAGGGCGAGCGCCGGGACCATGGCGCCGTAGCCGACGTCGGGGGTCAGGATGAAGGCGATCCAGCCCAGGCCGATGCCCTGGAGGGCGCAGCCCGCGGCCTGGAGCACCCCGCCGCCGATGCGGTCCACGAACTGGGTGGCGACGGGCACCACGATCATCGGGGCGATGGTCCACGGGAGGGTGCGCAGTCCGGCCTCGAAGGGCGAGTAGCCCATCGGGCCCTGCAGGAACTGGGTCAGGAAGAAGATCGACCCGAAGACTCCGAAGTACATCGTGATCGACACCACGTTGCTCAGCACGAACGCCGGCACGCGGTACATGTGCGTCGGGATCAGCGGGGCCTGGCTGGCGCGCTCGGAGACGACGAACGCCACCGCCAGCACCAGCGCCGCCGCGAGACCGACCAGGGTGCCGGTGCGGGTCCAGCCGTGGTCGGCGGCCGAGACGATGCCCCAGACGGCGGCGACGACCGAGCCGGTGACCAGCAGCATGCTGACGACGTTCAGCTCGCGCTCGTTGCCCCGGCTCTCCTTGACCGCCCACAGGGCGAGCGGCAGGGCGATCACGCCGACCGGCACGTTGATCCAGAAGATCCAGCTCCAGTCGATCTGCTCGGTCACCAGGCCGCCCGCGAGCGGCCCGAACGCGATGCCGAGGCCGTTGACCCCGCCCCACACGCCGACGGCCATGTTGCGCTGGGCCCGGGAGACGGCGGCGACGGCCAGGGTGAGCGAGACCGGCAGGATCGCCGCGGCGCCCGCGCCCTGCAGCACCCGCGCGGCGACCAGCGTGCCGACGGAGTCGGCCAGGGCGCAGGCCACGGAGGACGCGGTGAACAGGACGACGCCGCCGAGGAACACCCGGCGCCGGCCGAAGCGGTCGCCCAGGGCGGCGCCGGCCAGCAGCAGGCCGGCGAAGGCCAGCACGTAGCCGTTCATCACCCACTGGAGCGCGGACTGCTTGACCTCGAACTGCTCGCTGATCGCCGGCAGCGCGTTGGTGACGACGAGGTTGTCCAGCGAGACCATGAACATCGGCAGGGACGTCGCGATCAACGCCCACACCGAGGTGGATCCCTTGGTGGTGGTCGCGGTGGTCATCGGTTGCTCTCCTTGCTGGAGGTTGTGCCGGGGAGGCGGCGGAGGACGATCAGGTCGGAGGTGCGTCCGGCCAGGACCTCACCGACCTGACCGCTGAGCACGTAGTCGCCGTACGGCGTGAGCGCCACGGTCGTGGGGCCGCCGACCGGCCACGGCTGGATCTGGCTGCGGAGAGTGGCGCTGCGCCAGCCGTCCCGGGAGGAGAGGACCGAGACGCCGTCCACCCCGCCCGGCACGCCGACCGCCTCGCCGATGGAGTTGGTGACGACGACCACCGAGCCGTCCGGACGCAGCTGGAGGCCGTCCGTGCCGACCATCGGCCGCGGCAGCCGGACCTCGGTCACCCTGCGGCCCGACGGGGCGTCGGGCTTGATGCGGTACATGGTCCCGGTGTCGTAGCGCAGGGCGAGCAGGTAGCCGTCGGGGTGCCAGACGATGCCGTTCAGGCCGACGATGTCGGCGGCGAAGCGGGGGTCGCTCACCACGGTGCTGACCCGCCCGCGGCGGTCGATCCGCTGCAGCGTGTCCGACACGGAGTCCGTGACGTAGATGTTGCCCTTGTCGTCGAAGGTCAGGTCGTTGGCGAAGGTCCGCTCCCGTCCTCCGGAGAGGTCGACGCGGCGCTGGAGCTCGCCCGTGTCGAGGGCGAAGATGGCCACCCCGGACGTGGGCGGCTGGTCGCCGACCTCCAGGCGCTGGCGGATCCAGAAGTCGCTGTAGGCGACGATGATGCGGTTGCGGGCGGTGTCCACCCGCACCCCGAGCGTCGACACCATGCCGATGCTGGGCGCGAGTTCGGTGACGGTGCCGTCCAGCTCGATCACCGACAGGTCGCCGGAGAGGGCGGAGGTGGCGATGAAGGCACGGCGGGTGGGGTCCCAGGCGAAGCCTTCCGGGTACACGTCGGCCGCGTGGGTCTCGATCACGTCCGGGCCGAGGTGCTGCGCGGCGGCGGCACGGGACGGCTGCGCCGGGGCGGCGGCGGCCGGCAGCGCGACGGGTACGACGGCCGCGAGTACGGCCGCTGAGGCGACGGCGGTTCGTATCGACAGGGTGCGGGACACTGCTTTCCTTTCGTCGGGGAATGTGGTCGGGAATGCGGGGGGTGATTCGGGGTGATACCGAATTCACATAAGCCCGACCGACGGGTTCCACGGTCGTTGCATCGGCGGAACCTGAACGGCAACTCAGCGGCAGTGATGCCCCGTTGAGTGGCCCATCCGAATCTAGGCGGGTGGCCTGCGATTCACCAGGCCCCATTGGGCGTACCGGAATGCCTCCTTGGAGACATCACCGGGGCGCCGCGGCCCTCCGCGACGGCCGGAACCCCAGGTCGGCGGCGGACGGGCGACGGCGGAGGCGGCGGACGGAGGCGTCTCCCACGGGGAGCG
>NZ_JACADT010000193.1:0-7786 GCF_013421635.1 Streptomyces sp. UH6
CCTCGCCGAGGGCCTCGCGCCAGGCGGGCCTCATCGGCCAGGCCCCCGCGACGCGGCCGAGGTCGCGGCGCAACCGGTTCGCCGCGGCGGCGAACCGCAGGACGCCCCGGTGCTGATGCGTCATGCCGACGCCGGAGACCAGGGCGTTCTCCAGATGCAGCGCGCCCCCGCCGTGCAGGAACGCGTGGGGATCGTGCAGGCCCACCTGCACGGCCATCGCCTTGAGCTCCGGGGGCGGATCGGCGGCCAGCGCCCACTGGGTGTAGCCGAGATAGCTGGGGCCCACCGTGCCCAGCCGGCCGTCGAACCACGTCCGCCGCCGCAGCCACTCGACCGCGGCGAGCGCGTCGGCGGACTCGTTGCGCCAGTAGTGCCACGCCCCGCCCGACCCGCCGGTGCCCCGGCAGCTCTGCAGGACGACGTGGAACCCCTGCTCGGCGAGGAGGAGCCCGTACATCGGCGACCAGGGCAGACCCCGCCCGTAGGGCGACCGCACCAGCAGGGTCGGGAAGTCGCCCCCGACGCGCGGGAAGTAGTGGTCGGTGACCAGCGCGCTTCCGTCGGCGGCCGGGACCTTGAGGGCGCGCTCGAAGCCGACCGGGTACCGCCGCTCGGGCAGCCCGCGCCAGGTGGCCCGCAGCAGCCGGGAGGAGAGCGGCGGCCTCGTGCCGGACGGCGTCCACGCCGTGGCGCTCGTGGGTGTGGGGTTCTCGGGTGACCGCATCGCCAACTCCTCGGCAGGACAACTCGGGGACTCCGACGAGACAATTCTCGTACGACGTACGACAATAGACCATGCTTGGATGGCGACCGCGAGGTCACGAAGTGCCGCACCGCGGGACGGGGCGGTGGAAGGGCAGGTGGCGAGGGATGTCCGGTGACGGAGCCTCCGTTCCCCAGGGGGTGGACCCCCGCGAACTCTGGCTGCGTCAGGACCGGCCGCGCCGGGGCCGGCGGCCCGCCTTCACCCGGGAGGGAATCGTCGACGCGGCGGTGGGACTGGCCGACGTGGAGGGCCTGGAGGCCGTCACCATGCGGAAGGTCGCCGCGCGGGTCGGCGCGGGGGTCATGTCGCTGTACAGCTACGCCCCGGACAAGGAGACGCTCCTGGAGCTGATGGTCGACCGGGTGGCCGGCGAGCTGTCCGGCGGCCCGGCGCCCACCGGGGACTGGCGGGCCGACCTCAAGGCCGTGGCCCGGTCGCAGCGCGCCAACATGCTGCGCCACCCCTGGCTCCCGGCCGCCCTGGGCTCCCGCCGCACCCCCGGGCCCCACGCCCTCGCGTTCATGGAGCACGTCCTCGCGGCCCTCCGGCCGACCGGGCTGGACGGCGCCGCAAGGATGGAGGTGTTCGCGCAGGTCACCGCGTTCGTCGCCGGACATGTCGCCTACGAGATCACCCAGGCCGCGGCCTCGCGGACCCCCGAACGCCTCGCCGCCGAGGCGCGCTACCTGGCCGAGGTGGCGGCCGACGGGCGTCATCCCGAACTCGCCGAGGCCCTGGCCTCCCCAGGGCGGCCCGTCGACCCGGACGCCACCTTCACCAGATTCCTCGACCGGCTCGTGGACGGTCTCGACGTGGCGTGAACGGTACGGTGTGAACGATCTGTTCACAATAACTCGTTGACAATCGATGCTGTCGAGGAGACGCTGGGTCCATGCCTGAGACCCCCGGACATCCGCTCGGCGTCGACGCCGGCGCCGACCCGTTCCTGCCGCCCGACCCCGAACAGGCGCGTGCCAGGCGCGCCCATTCCGCCCTCTTCCGCATCGCCGAACGGCACGCCGCGACGGATGAGCAGCGCCGCCGCCAGACCAATCCGATGCTGCCGGCGCCGCACGAGGCGGTCCGCGTGGTGGCGTTCCTGCTCAGCGGGGCCGCCCGCCCCGAGGAGGGTGAACCCGAGGTCGACCGGGCGGACATCACCGCCGCGCTCACCCTTCTCCCCTTGGTGAGGGGTGAACTCGACGAACTTGAGACCGGTCTTCTGGAGATGGCCCGCGGCCGGGGCATGACCTGGCAGGAGATCGCGTTCGGTCTCGGCCTGGGCACCCAGCAGGCCGCCCGGCAGCGTTACGAACGCCTGGCCTCCCGCGCCGCCCGGGAGGAGGAGACGCCCTGACCGGCCCGGAGGCCGGCGGGGGTGTCAGCTCTCCGTGCTCACCGCCGTGTTCTGGCAGGCGGTGAGCAGCCACCGGCCGTCCTCCTTGGCGGTGACGTACAGCGGGGTGCCCTCGCCGTCGGGGGTGCCGTCGGGTGCGAAGTACCGCTGACGCACCTTGACCGCGGCGACGTCCGGCCGGACGAAGGTCACGTGCTCCACCTCGTAGGTGGCGCTGCTGCCGTCCGCGGTCCAGCCGGGAAGCGCCTTGGCGGTGAACTCCGCGATGGCCCGGCGCCCGTAGAGGCGGACCCCGCCGCTGGTCGTCCACTGGGCGTCGGCGCGGAAGAGGGCGACGAACCCGTCGACGTGTTCCTCCCGCTGCGCCCGCTCGACGGCCGCCACCAGGGCGTGCAGGGCGGCGGTCTCCCCCTCGGGGTCGGCGGGCGGACGGCTGGGGTCGTGCGTGGAAGAGGTCATGTCCTCACCGTGCGACCTCGACCGCGCTCGAGGTCAAGCTCTTCCCCGCCACGCGTTCACCGCGCCCGTGGGTTCGGCAGCCGGATCGACGCGGTGACGATCCACCGGAACCGGTGGGCCGTTTCAGGGCTCCGCCCGGTAGAAGTGGGCGCGGACCCGGCGCAGCCACGCCTCCACGGGGCGCTCGTCCGGCGCCGCGGGCAGCACGCCACGGGCCTGCGCGAAGGCGGTCTCGTAGTGGCGCAGCAGCGACAGCGCCGCCGTGGGGTCGGCCGCCACCCGCTCGCCGAAGTCGTGGAACTCCCGCGGGTCGTCGACCCGCAGGGTCAGCCGGCCGGTGGTGTACAGCTCCAGCCCCTGCGCGCAGAGCCGCTTGAGGTGGCGGGCGTGCTTGGCGGCCCGTCCGCGCCGCTCGGCCGGGAAGGGGCCGTCGCTCCGGTTCTGCAGGCGCCGGAACTGCTGCTGGGCGTAGCCCAGATACGCGTCCCGCACCCGCCCGGCGCTCAGGAACGCGCTGCGGACGGCGATGAGTTCCTCGCCCAGAGGGGTGCGGACCTCGTACAACTCGTCCGGCAGCCAGACCAGTTCCATGGCGGTGGGGTTGCCGGACAGGGCGAGGCGGCACCATTTGGCGGCCTCGTGCAGGGTGCGGTCCGGGGCCGTGGTGACGTACGACTCCTTCGGCGTCCGCAGCCCGTGCAGTTCCACCGTCGGCGCGGCGAACAGGCCGAGCCGGTCCACGTCGGAGCCGGGGTGGGCGAGGCCGTACGCGGTGGAGCCGACCACGCCGGACAGCAGGACGTTCGCAACAGCGGTCATGGCGCCGCCTCCCCCGGGATCGCGCGGCGGACCGGTGCGGGTCCGCGTGGCGCCCATTGTCGTGAGCGCGGCCGCGCGCGTCACCCGCATTTCCCGCGCGTCACCGTCTCCTCCCGCCCGCCGGGCCCCCGGACCCGCCGGTCCCCGCCCCTCCCGGACCCGCCGTGCCTACAGGGCCTCGTCCAGCTCCGCCTGCAGCCTGCGCCTGGGCCGCGCCCCCACCATGGAACGCAGTGGCTCCCCGTCGCGGAACAGCATGAAGGTCGGCATGGACAGCACCCCGTAGCGGTTGGTCGTCTCCGGGCTGGTGTCCACGTCGAGCTGCACCACCTTCAGCCGCGCGGCCTCCTCCGCCGCGAGCGCGGTGAGCACCGGCGCCATCTGCCGGCACGGCGGGCACCAGTCCGCGGTGAACTCCACCAGGACCGGCAGCTCCGCCCCGAGCACCTCCGTCCCGAAATCCGCGTCCGTCACCTCGGCCACGCCCTTCGCCCTGATCACCCTCGGCCTCCCAGTTCGCAGACGGGTTCCGGGCCCCCCGGAACCAGCGCATCGGCGGCCAGCCCGTCCCGCGCCCGCTCGGCCCTGGCCAGCTGCCGGGCGACCTTCTCCCGGACCGCCCCCAGCCGCTCGATCATCGAGTCCAGCTCGTCGAGCTTGCGCCGGTACACCAGCCGGGACGCCGGGCAGGAATCCCCCTCCGCGTGACCGGCGCGCAGGCACTCGACGAAGGGCCGGGTCTCCTCGAGCCCGAAGCCGAAGTCCTGGAGCGTCCGGATCTGGCGGACCTGCGCGAGGTCGTCCTCGTCGTAGGTGCGGTGCCCGTTGCCGTCCCGTCGCGCCGACAGCAGCCCGCGCGACTCGTAGTACCGCAGGGTCCGGGTGGTGGTCCCGGCCGCAGCGGCCAGCTCGCCGATTCGCATGCCGACGACGGTACGGCTTGACGCCGACGTCAAGGCAAGGCCGCGGTCGGGGACCGGGCGCGCGGGCCGGCCGGACGAGGTCCGGGGCGGGGGCGGGCACACCGAGCACCGGGGGCGGGCCAGGCCGCCCCCGGTGCCGGCGGAAGTGGCCGCCCCGGCCGAGCTAGGGCAGCAACTTCTCCATCGCCGCGGGTCCCTCGGTGGCGAGCTTGCGCTCCGCCCACCTCAAGGTGTCGGGCGTGACGTCACGTCCTGTGGCCAGGACCAGGTCCTCGGGGGTCACCGCGGTGTCGGGACGGGTGTGGAGCTTCCCGTCCGGGGTGACCCCCTCGAAGGATGCGCGGGACTCGTCGGGCTGTGCAGTCGACATGGGTCTCTCCCTCGGCTCGCCGATAGGCACCCGCGTACCCGGAGGAAACATGGCCTATGCCCCGAACGGGGCAAGGAGGGGCAGCGGCTCCCGGTGCACCGTTCGCCTCACCGGATAAAGGGTGCTAAAACCTTAAAAGCCCTATAACTGCGTGTCGCGTGCCCGCATACGGTGCGTGAGCGCGGCGACCAGCGAAGGAGCACCCCCGTATGACGGACGTATCCAGCAAGGGCCCCGCGCAGGGTGACGACAGGGAAATCCTCACCAACCGGCAGGGTCACTTCGTCTACGACAACCAGAACCAGCGCACCGTGGGCGCGCGGGGACCGGCCACGCTGGAGAACTACCAGTTCCTCGAGAAGATCAGCCACTTCGACCGCGAGCGGATCCCGGAGCGTGTGGTGCACGCCCGCGGGGCCACCGCGTTCGGCTACTTCGAGGCCTACGGGGCCTGGGGTGACGAGCCCATCGCGCGCTACACCCGCGCCAAGCTCTTCCAGGAGCGCGGCAAGCGGACCCGGGTCGCCTGCCGCTTCTCCACCGTGATCGGCGGCAGGGACTCCTCGGAGTGCAACCGGGACCCCCGGGGCTTCGCGATCAAGTTCTACACCGAGGACGGCAACTGGGACCTCGTGGGCAACAACCTGGGCGTCTTCTTCATCCGGGACGCCATCAAGTTCCCCGACGTGATCCACGCCCTCAAGCCGGACCCGGTCACCTTCGTCCAGCAGCCGCGCCGGATCTTCGACTTCATGTCGCAGACCCCGGAGTCGATGCACATGCTGGTCAACCTGTTCAGCCCGCGCGGCATCCCGGCGGACTACCGGCATCAGCAGGGCTTCGGCGTCAACACGTACAAGTGGGTCAACCAGCAGGGGGAGACCAAGCTGGTCAAGTACCACTGGATGCCCAAGCAGGGCGTCAGGAGCATGACCGAGGAGGACGCCGCCAACCTCCAGGCGCAGGACGTCGGCCACGCCACGGCGGACCTCTACGGCGCCATCGAACGCGGGGAGTACCCGGAGTGGGAGCTGCTCGTCCAGATGATGGACGACCACGAGCACCCCGAGCTGGACTTCGACCCGCTGGACGACACCAAGACCTGGCCCGAGCAGGAGTTCCCGCCCAAGGCGGTGGGCCGGATGGTGCTCGACCGCTGTCCGGACGACTTCTTCGCCGAGTCCGAGCAGATCGCCTTCGGCACGGGCGTCCTCGTCGACGGCCTGGACTTCTCCGACGACAAGATGCTGGTCGGCCGGACCTTCTCCTACAGCGACACCCAGCGCTACCGGGTGGGCCCCAACTACCTCCAGCTCCCCGTCAACCAGCCCGACCACGGGCTGGTCCGCACCAACCAGCGCGACGGCCAGATGACCTACCACGTCGACGGCGGCGGCGGGAACCCGATCGTCAACTACGAGCCGTCCATCCTGGGCGGGCTGCGCGAGGCCCACTACCCGACCCACGACGAGCAGGGACCGGAGATCCACGGCCGGCTCACCCGCAAGCGCATCCCGCGCACCAACGACTACCTCCAGGCCGGGCAGCGCTACTGCCTGATGGAGCAGTGGGAGCGGGACGACCTGGTCAAGAACATGGTCGACCTGCTCTCCCAGTGCGACCGCCCGGTCCAGGAGCGCATGGTCTGGCACTTCCTGCTGGTGGAGAACGACTTCGGCACCCGGGTCGGCGAGGGGCTGGGCATCGCCGCCAAGGACGTCGCCCACCTCGAGCCGCTGGAGAGCCAGGACCTCACCGACGAGGACAAGCAGCGGCTGCGGAACCTCGGCAACAACCCGCCGCGCGACGTCGAGGGCCTCACCATGACCCACTGCGTCCCCGACGAGCGGTTCGTGGTCGCCCGCTGACCAGGCCTCCCGCCCTGTGCGACGCCCCCCGCGGATCTCCGCGAGGGGCGTCGCACAGGGCGGGAGGCAGAAGAAGGAAGGGACCGGCGGCCCTCAGTCCTCCTGGGTCCTGGCCGTGAGACCGGGCGCACGCGATCCGCCCCGCACGGGCAGCTCTCCGGCGCCGCCCTCGACGGGCTCGCGCGAGCTCTTCGACAGCCTCACGCCCTTCGGCAGCGCGGCCCCCATGGTGCGCAGCGCGAGCAGCAGGGCGCCGATGTCGTCCAGGTACACCGGGTCCGGGACCAGGTCGGCGGGGAGCACCAGGTAGGCGACCGCGCCCCAGAACACCCACTTCGGGCCCGCGGGCAGGCCTGCCCGCCGCAGCGCGCGGCGGGTGCGCACCAGCCGCAGCAGCAGCCGCACCGCGACCGCCAGCAGGACCAGGGCGACCACCACGACCGCCACGATCAGCACCAGCGTCGTCCGCTCGTCCACCGAACACCTCCAGAGCGAGGAGGGCGGCGCGGACGCGACGCCCTCCCTCTCCAGCTTCCCCGACCGGCGGCCCGTACGGCCTCCCGCGTGGCCGAGGTCACGCCCTCCCGTGCTCCGGCGACCGCCGTGCCAGGGCGTCCAGGACACGGTCGGGGGTGAGCGGCAGCTCCCGCATCCGGACGCCCACCGCGTGGTGGAAGGCGTTGCCCACGGCTGCGGCCGTGCCCACGATGCCGATCTCCCCGATGCCCTTGCCGCCGACGGGGTTGAGATGCGGGTCGTCCTCCTCGATCCAGTGCGCCTCGACCGACAGCACGTCGGCGTTGACCGGCACGTGGTAGGCGGCGAGGTCCCGCTCGGCGAAGTCGCCGAAGGCCAGGTCCACGGTCGACCCCTCGGTGAGGGCCATGCCCAGGCCCATCACCATCCCGCCGACGAACTGCGAGCGGGCCGTGCGCGGATTGAGGATGCGCCCGGCCGCGTACACGCCCAGCAGCCGGTTCACCCGGACCTCGCCGGTGACGGTGTCGACGCCGACCTCGGCGAAGTGCGCGCCGAAGGCGTGGCGGGCGTGATCGCTCTCCGCGTCGGCGGTGCCCGCGGTGTCCGCGTGTTCCTCCAGCCCGTCCTGGGGGAGCGGACCGCGGTGGTCGGCGAGCCGCCGGGCCAGCCGAGTGCAGGCCTCGTGCACCGCCCAGCCCCAGGACGCGGTCCCGGACGACCCGCCGGCCAGGGGCGCGGACGGCA
>NZ_JACADT010000194.1:0-7767 GCF_013421635.1 Streptomyces sp. UH6
GGCGAGGTCGGCCTGACCACGCGTGCCGTGTGGACGGACGTACTGGCCGAAGCGGTCGAGGGCGGCCGGGGCGCGTACGTGCTCGAGCTGTCCGAGGTCGCCTTCGTGGACGTGGCGGGGGCCGAGGCGCTCGCCGCCGCCGCGCGCCGCCTGGAGACCGGCCGCCGCATCGTCCTGCACAACCCGCCGAGGGCCCTCAGCCGGGTCCTGGAGATGTACTGGCCCGGCCTGCCGGGGATCGAGGTGCCGACGCCGTGAGTACCGTGACCGAACCCTTCGTGCACCCGGCCCTGTTCTACGGGAACACCGACGAGTACCTGGCCGGCTGCCTCTCGTTCGTCCGTGAGGGACTGGAGCGGGGCGAGCCGGTGGCCGTCGCCGTGCCGTCGTACAACCTGAAGCTGATCGAGGCCGGGCTCGGCGAGGACGCCGCGCGGGTACGTTTCCTCGACATGCAGCAGGCCGGGCGCAACCCGGGCCGCATCATCCCCGGCGTGCTGCGCGCCTTCGCCGACTCCCACCCGGGCGCCGGCCGGGTCCGCCTGATCGGCGAGCCGATCTGGTCGGGCCGCTCGGAGACCGAGTACCCGGCGTGCGCCCAGCACGAGGCGCTCATCAACCACGCCTTCACCGGTCGTGCGGTCAGCATCCTCTGCCCGTACGACACCGGCCGGCTCGACGAGCGGTCCCTCGCGGACGCCTACGTCACCCACCCCGTGGTGATCGACGGCGCCGGGCGGCGCAGCGACAGCCCGGCCTACGACCCGGACGGCCTGGTCGCCCGCTACAACCAGCCCCTGCCGGCCGCGCCCGGCGGGATCCGCCTGACGTACGACTACGACGCCGGGACCCTGCCCACCGCCCGGCACCGCAGCGTCGCCGAGGCCGCCCAGCTGGGGCTGGCCGGGGAGCGGCTGGACGACTTCGCGCTGATCGTGGCCGAGCTCACCACCAACAGCGTGGTCCACGGCGGGGGCCGGGGAACGGTACGACTGTGGTCCGAGGAGGACCGGCTGGTCTGCGAGGTCCGCGACGCCGGACACCTGACCGACCCGCTGGCCGGCCGCCGCCCCGCCGGGCGGGACCAGATCGGCGGACGCGGTCTGCTCACCGTCAACCTGCTGGCGGACCTGGTGCGGATGCACACCGACGGGTACGGCACCACGATCCGCGTGTACCTGGCCCTGTGACCCGGTGACCCGGTGACCCGGTGACCCGGCGGCCCGCGGCCGGCCTCCGGCCGGGCCGGCCCTCCGGCCGCCGACGGCCCGCCCGCCGGCGCCGGGTCAGCCGGCCAGCGGGTTGAGGACCATCGGCTCGATCCTGCCGTCCAGCATGGCGCCCAGACCCTGCACGGCGCAGACGTCGGGACGCTCGGCGATGTGCACCGGCATGCCCGTCGCCTGGCGCAGCATCTGGTCGAAGCCGGGCAGCAGGGCGGTGCCGCCGACCATCATGATGCCGCGGTCGGCGAGGTCGGCCACCAGGTCCGGCGGGCAGTCGCGCAGGACCTTGCCGATGCCGTCCAGGACCGCCGTCAACGGCGTCTGGATCGCGTTGCGCACCGCCGCCGTGTCCACCTGGACCGACCGGGCCAGGCCGGTGGCCACGTCACGGCCGTGGATCTCGGTGGTGGCCGGGCCGTGCGGGGTGAGCCCGTTGCCGGACAGGGCGAGCTGGAGGGGGCGCACCGACTGGCTGGGCAGCACCAGCTCGTGCTGGTGGCGCAGGTGCTGGACGATCGCGTTGTCCACCGCCTCGCCGCCGACGGAGACCCGCTCCGCCGTCACGATCGACCCCAGCGACAGCACCGCCACCTGGGTGGCCGCCGCCCCGCACACCATGATCATGGTGGCCTCGGCGCGCTCCACCGGCAGACCGCATCCCACGGCGGCCGCGATCAGCGTGTCCACCAGCTCCACCCGGCGGGCGCCGAGCCCCACCAGCGTCTCCACGGTGGCGCGGCGGGCCAGCGGGCCCGCGTCGTGCGGGGTGCAGGCCGCCGCCCGCAGCCGGGGCTTGCGGCGCAGGACGCGCCGCGTCTTCTCACCGATCAGATGACGCAGCATCCGCTGCGCCATCTCGATGTCGATCACCGTGCCGCCGGAGACGGGACGGACCGTCTTGATGTAGGACGGGGTGCGGCCGGTCATCTGTTCCGCGAGCTCACCGACCGCGATCAGCGCGCCCGTCCGGGTGTTCACGGCGGCGACCGAGGGCTGGTCGACGACCAGACCGGCCCCCTTGACGTAGACGCGGGTCCGTGCGGCGCCGAGGTCCACGGCGAAGTGGCAGCGGCGCAACTGGTCGAGGTTGGCGGTCACTTGGGGAACCTCCCGGATGCGGTGGGCGACGCCCGGCCGGCGCCCCTCTGAGGCATCCTGCGAGTCCGGGGCACGCGGCGCCCGCTGGGACCGCCCGGCCGTGTGCGGTCCTAACGGGTGGCCGGCCACCCGCGCACGGCGTGTCGTGCGGCGCGGCAACCCGCGTGGGACCACGGGGAAGGCGGGTTCCCGTCACGGCGCAATCCCGCCCGCCGGTCTTGACCTGACGGTGACATAAGCCTGCCAAGAATCTTCGGGAAGCGCCCGTCACCTCCCGGCGGCCGCTGGACGAAGAGAGGGTAGATGAGCCCCCATTTCGCACGTCCCCGTTCCCCCCGCAGAACCGTCGGCCTGGTCGCCGCCTGCCTCGCCTGCACACTGCTGGCACCGGTCACGCCCGCCGGAGCCGCTCCGCTCCCCGCGGGCGGTTCCCCCGCGGCGGCCCGTGCCGCGTCCGCCGCCGCCCACACCGTCACCCTGGTGACGGGCCACCAGGTCACCGTCACCGAACTCGGCGGCGGCCGCAGGACCGTCGAGGTGCAGGCGCCCGAGGGCGCCACCGGCGCGGTGCGCACCGACGTGGTGGACGGCAACGTCCTGGTCGTCCCCGAGGAGGCCGAGTCCCGCTTGCGGGACGGCCGCCTGGACCGGCGGCTCTTCGACGTCACCGGCCTGATCGAGCAGGGCCTCACCGACGCCAGGACCGGTGAACTCCCCCTGATCGTCACCTACGGCAAGGGGGCCCGGACCACGACCCCCCGGGGCGCCGACCGCGAGCGGTCGCTGCCCAGCGTCCGGGGCGCGGCCGTCACCGCCGACAAGGGCCGCGACTTCTGGAAGGCCGTCACCCGCCAGGCGGGCGTGGAAGGCGTCTGGCTGGACGGGCGGGTCGAGGCCACGATGGCCGAGAGCAACGCGCAGATCGGCACCGAGGCTGCCTGGGACGCCGGGCTGACCGGCGAGGGCGTCACGGTCGCCGTGCTGGACACCGGTGTCGACGTCTCCCACCCCGACCTGACGGGCCGCGTCGCGCAGTCCCGCAGCTTCATCGAGGGCCAGGAGGTCGCCGACCGCGACGGTCACGGCACCCATGTGACCTCCACCGTCGGCGGCAGCGGCGCGGCCTCCGGCGGCAGGGAGAAGGGCGTCGCGCCCGACGCCACGCTGGCCGTCGGCAAGGTCCTCGACGACTCCGGCTCCGGCAGCGAGTCGCAGATCATCGCCGGCATGGAGTGGGCCGCGCGCGACGTCGGCGCGAAGATCGTGTCCATGAGCCTGGGGTCCCAGGAGCCCAGCGACGGCACCGACCCCATGGCACAGGCCGTCAACACCCTCTCCCGCGAGACCGGGGCGCTCTTCGTCATCGCCGCCGGGAACACCGGCACCCCGTCGTCCATAGGCTCGCCCGGCGCCGCCGACGCCGCGCTGACCGTCGCCGCCGTCGACCACGAGGACACGCCCGCCTACTTCACCAGCGCGGGCCCCC
This sequence comes from Streptomyces sp. UH6, assembly GCF_013421635.1. Classification (NCBI taxonomy): domain Bacteria; kingdom Bacillati; phylum Actinomycetota; class Actinomycetes; order Kitasatosporales; family Streptomycetaceae; genus Streptomyces; species Streptomyces sp. UH6. Next base: position 3,811 of record NZ_JACADT010000194.1, read on the forward strand.
GGTCCGGCGACAACGCGCTCAAGCCCGACCTGGCCGCGCCCGGCGTCGACATCCTCGCGGCCCGCTCCACCCTGTCCGAGGGCTCCGGCGACTACGTCGCCCTCAGCGGCACCTCCATGGCGACCCCGCACATCGCCGGGGTGGCCGCGCTGCTGGCCCAGCGCAACCCGGACTGGACGGGCGAACAGCTCAAGAACGCCCTGATGTCCACGTCGAAGCGGCTGGACGCCTCCGCCTACACCCTCGGCGCCGGCCGGGTCGACGTGCCCGCGGCGGTGGCCGCGTCGGTGACCGCGACCGGCAGCGTGGATCTCGGCTTCCACAGCTGGCCCTACGAGGAGAACACCCCGACGACGAAGACCGTCACCTACACCAACTCCGGCGACCGCGACGTCGTGCTCGACCTCGCGGTGGAGGGCGGCTCGGGCGTCGCCGGCCTCGCCGACACCCGGCTGACCGTGCCCGCGCACGGCACCGCCTCCACCACGGTGACCGGCGACGGCACCGACGCGCCGGTGGGCACCACCAGCGGGCGGATCGTCGCCTCCGCGGCCGGCGAACCCGTCGCCCACACCGCCTTCGGCCTGGTCAAGGAGGAGGAGCGCTACTCCTTGACCGTCCACGTCAAGGACCGCGAGGGCAAGCCGGCCGCCGCCGGCCTGTCGGTGCAGAAGCTGGCCGCCGGAAGCTGGCCCGAACCCGCCTTCACGGGCGACGACGGCACGGTCGAGCTGCGCCTGCCCCCGGGCACCTACAGCGTCGACACCTTCCTCGACGTCACCGGCGCGCACGGCCCGGACTCGCTGGGCCTCGGTCTGCTCGCCGCACCCGAGATCGACCTCGACCGTGACCGGGAGATCACCCTCGACGGCACCGGGCTGCGCGAGATCGAGGCGAAGGTCGACGACCGCACCGAGACCCGGCAGCTGATCATGGAGTTCGCCCGTGAGGCCAACGGCCTCTCGGCGGTCGCGGCCCTCCAGATCCCGATCCGCTACGACACCGTCTACGCCGCCCCGACCCGCGAGGTCACCGAGGGGACGTTCGAGTACCGCACCCGGTGGCGGCTCGGCGAGCCCGCGCTCCAGGTGCGCGGCGTCGGCGAGACGGTTCCCCAGGCCGGAGCACCCCTCGTCGACGGAGACCTGCGCCTGCGGCTGGCCGACGTGGGCACCGGCCCGGTCACCGCGGCCGTCAAGGGCAAGGCCGTCCTCGCCACGATCGGCGACGACACCGACCTGCCGGCCCTCGCCCGTGCCGCGCACGAGGCCGGAGCGAAGATGCTGTTCGTCACCGACGACCGGCCCGGCCGGCTCAGCCTCTGGGCCGGCGACCTCGTCACTGGCGCCGAGGCCCCGCTGCCCGTCGCCTCGCTGAACGCCGCCGACGCCGAACGGCTCCGTAGGAGCGGCACCGTCAAGGCCGAGGGCACGCCGAACACCCCGTACGTCTACGACCTGACCCAGGGCCACCGGGGCGCGATCCCGGACCGCAGCCTGGTGTACGCCCCCGACCGCGACGACCTCGGCCGGGTGGACGTGGCGTTCCACGCGACGCGGCCGAGCGACGCCGGCAGCGAGTTCCGCTACTCGATCACCGACACCTTCCCGGTCGGCGTCGGCTTCCGCGAGCGGGTTGCCTACCCGCACCGCCGCACCGACCACGTCACCGTCGAGGAGGGCCTCACCTGGCACGAGGTGGCGATGATGAACAGCGAGACGCTGGAGCAGCGTTCCGGTCTGGTCACCTACCGGGCGGGCGACCGGCACGAGCGGAACTGGTTCCGGCCCGTCTGGCACCCCTGGATGGGCGAGGGCCTCGGCTGGGGCCAGACCCGTGAGGGCGACTCGATGGCCTTCAACGTCCCCGGCTGGGGCGACTCCGGCCCCGACCACACCGGCTTCGGCGACGTCTGGAACGACGCCTCCGGCATGACGCAGGTGACCGAGGCGTACGCCGAGGACGGCACCCTGCTGGGCCGCGTCCAGGGCAGCGGCCTCAACGTGTGGGAGGCCCCCGCCGAGGAACAGACCTTCAAGCTGGTCACCGACACCACCCTCGACCCGGAGAAGTGGGACCTGTCCACCCGGGGCCACGGCGAGTGGACCTTCCGCTCCGGGACGACGGACGGACAGGTCACGATGCCGCTGCTCAACCTGGGCTTCCACGTCACCACCGACCTGTCCGGCGACATCCGGGCGGGGCAGCGGGTGCCGGTCTCCATCAGCGGCTCGTACGTCGACGGCGCGAGCGGGACCGGAAAGCTGAGGTCCGGTGAGCTGGAGGTGTCCTACGACGACGGCGCCACCTGGCGGAAGGTGGACCTGCGCCGCGACGGCGGCACCTGGCGCGGCACCCTCTCCGCGCCGCGCGGCACGGACCACGTCTCGCTGCGCGCCGAGGTCCGCGACGACAAGGAGGGGTCGGTCCGCCAGGAGATCCTCCGCGCCGTCGGCGTGAGGTGACCCGGACGGATCCCGCGTGAACGACGGCGGCGCCGCCTCCCTGGGACGGGGAGACGGCGCCGCTGTGCGTTCCGCTTCCGGCGGCTCGCCGGGTCGGCGTCAGACCAGCCAGCCCAGGAAGTGGACGATGCAGGCGAGCGCGTCGGTGATGACGTTCATGGGGTACTACTCCTCGGGACATGTGTGCTTGCTCGGGACATGCGCCGACCTCCGGTCTGCAGCCCGCCGTCGGCACACCGTGAGCATTTCTTCCCACAAGTGGTTCGCGCGGGCGTATGAACGTGGATCACCTGATCAAGGGAGCGGCAGAACAGGTGTCCAATACACGCTTCCGTCCAGCGCGCGCTTCATCACCTTGCCCATGTCGTTGCGGGGCAGCGCGTCGATCAGCCGGACCTCCCGCGGGCGCTTGTGGGGCGCCAGGCGGGCCGCCACATGGCCGGTCAGCTCCTCGAAGGCCGGTGGCGACTGCGGGTCGGCGGGGACGATCCAGGCGACGATCCGTTCGCCCAGGTCCTCGTCGGGCGCCCCGGTGACCGCGGCCTCGGCGACCGCGGGATGCTCCAGCAGGGCGTTCTCGATCTCGCCCGCGCCGATCTTGTAGCCACCGCTCTTGATCAGGTCGGTGGCCCGCCGGCCCACGATCCGCACCGATCCGTCGGGCTCGCGCACCGCCATGTCGCCGGTGCGGAACCAGCCGTCGGAGGTGAAGGCGGAGGCGGTGGCGTCCGGGCGGTTCAGGTACTCGGTGAAGAGGTTCGGGCCGCGGACCTGGATCTCCCCGACGCTCTCGCCGTCCGGCGCCGGGAGTTCGGTGCCGTCGTCGTCCACCAGCCTCAGCTCCACGCCGGGCAGCGGGACCCCCACCGTCCCGGCGGCCGCGGGGCCGGGACCGGTGTCGGCGCGGACGCTGGTGTTCATCAGCGTCTCGGTCATCCCGTACCGCTCGATCACCCGGCGGCCGGTGGCGGCCAGGATCCGCTCGTGGTCGTGGACCGGCAGGGCGGCCGAACCGGACACCAGCAGCCGGGCGGCGGCCAGCCCCTTCGCCAGCTCCGGCTCCCCGGGCAGGGCCTCGGCGATGCGGTGGTACATCGTCGGCACCCCGAACAGCATGGTGGCGCCCGCGTTCAGTTCCCGGCCCACCCCCACCGTGTCGAACCGGCCCAGGTGCCGCAGCGAGCCGCCCTGCCGCAGCGGGCCGAGCGTCCCCAGCACCAGGCCGTGCACGTGGAAGAGGGGGAGGGCGTGCACCAGCAGGTCGTCGGCGGTCCAGGCCCAGGCGTCGGCCACGGCGTCCAGGGTGGCGGCGACCGCCCGGCGGGGGATCACCGCGCCCTTGGGCGGTCCGGTCGTGCCGGAGGTGTAGACGACCAGCGCCGCGTCGAGGGGGCCGGCGGTGTCCGGCGCGAGGGCGGTGCGGGTCCAGGGATCGACGTCCAGACGCTCCAGCCCCGCCGTCGCCTCGGGCAGACGGGTCCGGGGGGCGGCC
>NZ_JACADT010000195.1:0-7711 GCF_013421635.1 Streptomyces sp. UH6
GGGCGGTGGCCGAGCTGGTCGCCCAGGGGCCGCCCGGGGAGGAGGTCGGCCTCGACCCGTACGGGGCGCCGGGGCCGGGGCCGGGCGTCTTCGCGCCGCCTGGCGCCTTCGTCCCGCCGTCTCCCGCCCCGCCCTCGCGCGTTCTCCCGCTGATTCCTGCGACCGAGGAAGGCCGCCCATGAGCGCCCCGAACCTCCTCCTGTGGGTTGCCCTGCCCTACGTCTGCCTCGCCGTGTTCGCGGCCGGGCACGTCTGGCGGTACCGCCACGACCAGTTCGGCTGGACGTCCCACACCAGCCAGCTCCTGGAGCACCGGTGGCTGCGCCGGGGCAGCCCGCTGTTCCACGTCGGCGCCTTCATGGTGATCGCCGGTCACGTGGTGGGCCTGGCTGTCCCCGCCTCGTGGACCGAGGCGGCCGGCGTCGACGAGCACACGTACCACACCGTGGCCGTCTGGGCGGGGTCGGTGGCCGGCCTGGCCATGGTGGCGGGACTCGGCATGCTTTGTGCCCGCCGGGTGCTGACCCGGCGGATCCGGCCGACCACCAGCCGCAGCGACAAGCTGCTCTTCCCGCTGCTGGCCGCCACCGTGCTCCTCGGCATCGCCGCGACGGTGGCGCACAACGTGCTGGGCGGCGGCTACGACTACCGCGGCACGGTCTCCGTCTGGTTCCGCGGCCTGTTCGCCCTCCGGCCCCGGCCCGAGGCGATCGCCGGCGCGCCGCTGCTGTTCCAGCTGCACGCGCTGACCGCCTGCCTGCTGTTCGCCGTCTGGCCCTTCACCCGTCTGGTCCACGTCTGGAGCGCCCCGGTCGGGTACCTGGTCCGCCCCTACGTGGTGTACCGCCACCGCGCGGCCACCAGGTGACGGCCGCTCCCCGGGGTGACCTCTTCTCCCCGGGGAGCGGCACCGTGCCCCCGCCCGGTCCCCCGGCTGCCCCGGTGGGTTTGTCGCGGCGCCACCGGTCGCGGAGGGTCGTGACATGAGGCGTCGAAGCACCAGGGCCGCCGAGGACCGGCCGGGGCCGCTGCACCGCGCGTGGCGGCGGCTGGCCGCGACCGCCCTGATCCGTCAGGCCCGCGACCTGGAGCTGATGCACCGTGCCCTCGGCTTCGCCACCCTCGCCCTGGTCACCCTCGCCCCGCTGCTGATCGTGGTGGCCGCCGCCGACCCGCTGGGACGGGGCGGCTTCGCCTCCTGGCTCGCCGACGGGATGGGGCTGCCGCATCGGTCGGCGGAGGTCCTCACCGACATCTTCAGCCCGCCCCCCAAGGTCGTCGGCTCCACCAGCGTGCTCGGCGGCATCACCCTGGCCCTGTTCGGGGTGGCCCTCGGCGGCAGCGTGCAGAACGGCTACGAGCGGATCTGGGGCCTGCCCTCCGGTCCCTGGCACCGCGTCTGGCGGCAGATGGTGTGGCTGATCGCGCTGACCGCCTACCTGTACCAGGAGGTCCTCACCCGCGACCTCCCCGGCGGGGTGCGGATCGCCCTGAGCTCGGCGGTCGGCACCGTGTTCTTCTGGTGGGGGCAGCACTTCCTGCTGGGAGGTCAGGTGCCCTGGCGCCGCCTGCTCCCCGGCGCCCTGTCCACCATGGCCGGCCTGATCGGCCTGCGCGCCTTCTCGTACTACGTCTTCACCCCGCTCATCGTGACCAACGCGATCAGCTACGGCGCCGTCGGCATCGTCCTGGTCGTGGAGTCCTGGCTGATCGGCGTCGGGTTCGTGTTCCACGGCGGGGCGCTCTTCGGCCACTGGCTGGTCCACCACCACGGCACCGGACGCGAGCGGCCTCCCCGGCGGACCCGGGTGCTGTGACCCGCGCCGTGCCCTCCGCCGGACCGCGGCACGCCGCCCTCCGGTGCCGTGACCGGTGGACGGGCGCGTCCCGGCGGGCCGATGATCGGTCCCCGCCGCCACGCCTTCACCCCCGGGGGGAACGGATGACCGTCGTCGACTGGAAGCACGCGCTGGAGCCGATGCTGCGGGCCTGGGACCCGCGGCCGGAGGCCGCGGTACTGGTGGGCAGTCAGGTCAGGGGCGAGGCGACCGCGTGGTCCGACATCGACGTCGTGTGCGTGGGTGCCGGCCCCGGATACCTCTTCCGGCTGACCGAGCTGGGTCCGGTGTCCTGGAGCTTCGCGACCGCGGACGAGCACCGGGCCCGCATGGCGGACCACCACTCCTGCGGCCAGGTGGTGCCGGCCTGGCGGGACGCCCTGGTCCTGGACGACCCGCACGGCCGGGCGCGGGAGCTCGTCGAGCGGGCGCGGGCCTGGAGCTGGGACGACCTCGACCCCTCGCCCGAGACCTGGGCGGCCGGGCAGGTGTACGGCTACGCGGAGGAGGTGCTGAAGCTGCACCGGGCCGTGGCCCGGCGGGACCGGGTCAACGCCCGCGTCCAGGCCTCCGTCCTCGTCCTCCACCTGGCTCCGGTGGTGGCGGCCGGCACGCGCACCTTCTTCACCTCCGAGAACCACCTCTGGCACCTCCTCGCGGACCGCCTCGGCGAGGACTGGCGCCGCCACCAGGAAGCGGCCCTGGCCACCCGGGGCGAGGCGTTCGAGGAGGGCTGCGCGGCCGCCGTCGCGCTCTTCCGCGCCGCCTGCGCCCTCTTCGACGACGCCATGACCGCGGAGCAGCGGAGCATCACCGCGCACGCGCTCCGCACCGGTCCCGGGCGTCCCGCGCAGGCGTCGCAGACGCGGGATCACAACTAATCGACTCGACCTTGTCAGAGATTTACGAAGCTAACGCAACATCTTGCGTTCCCTTGTCGGTGGTGGTTGAGTGTGCCGCGCCCCACAACGCATCCGCCGTCCGGTGGTGGGGCGACCTCCACGTTCATGCCCGAAGGGGACCACCCATGAGATGTGCCCGGTTCCGCCGTACCCGCCGTGCCGGCGCGGTCGCCCTGGTGTCCGCTCTCACGCTGACCGTGCTCGCCGCCTGCGGCACCAGCAGCAGCGACGACGACGCCGATTCCCGCGCAAGCGGCTCGTCGGATCCGGCCGCGCCCCTGGATCCGCGGACGAAGGTGACGATCACCATCGACTGCATGCCCCCGGCGGCGAAGGCGGCCGAGCTGAAGCAGTGGAAGGAGGACGTCGCGGAGTTCAACAGGACGTACCCGAACGTCACCGTCCAGGGCCGCTCCACCCCGGGCCAGTGCCTGGAGCCGCCGCGCTTCACCGCCATGCTCAAGGCGAAGTCGCAGCCGGACGTCTTCTACACCTACTTCACCGACCTGCCGCAGGTCCTGGACAACGACGGCGCCGAGGACATCACCGCCTACGTCAACGACCGGTCCGTCCCCCTGCTGAAGGACATCGATCCGAACGTCCTGGCGTCCCTGCGCCACGAGGGCAAGCTGTACGGGCTGCCCACCAGCAACTACACGATGGGCCTGCTGGTCAACCGCAAGCTCTTCGAGCGGGCGGGCCTCGACCCCGACAGCCCGCCACGCACCTGGGAGGAGGTCCGGACCGCCGCGAAGAAGATCGCCGGCCTGGGCGACGGCATCGCCGGCTTCGGCGAGTACAGCGCGGGCAACACCGGCGGCTGGCACTTCACCGCCCAGGTGTACAGCGTCGGCGGCGATGTCGTCGACGCGAGCGGCGAGAAGGCGGCCTTCAACACCGGCCTCGGCAAGCAGGTCGCCCGGAACCTGCACGCCATGCGCTGGGAGGACGACAGCATGGGCAGGACCCAGCTGCTGAAGTGGGGTGACCTGCAGAAGCAGATCGCCTCCGACAAGCTCGGGATGTTCCTCGCGGCCCCCGACGACATCGCCTACATGGTCCAGCAACTCGGCGCGAAGTACGAGAACTTCGGCATGGGGCCGATCCCCGGCGGGAAGGCCACGCTGGCCGGCGGCAACAGCTACATGATCAAGAAGGGCATCTCGCCCGACCAGGTCAAGGCCGCGATCGCCTGGCTCAACTTCAAGAACCTCACCGTCGGCAAGGGCCAGTTCGCGTGGGAGCGGACCAAGGCCGACGGCCTGCCGGTCGGCGTCCCGCAGCCCAACTTCTGGCTGAACGGGTCCAAGTCCGAGGACGACGCCGCCCGCGCCGAGCACGCCACCATGCCGGTCGAGAACTTCCGGACCTTCATGGACAACCCCGTCGCCGGCAAGGCCGAGCCGCCGAAGGCGCAGGAGATCTACAAGGTCCTCGACAACGTGATGTCCGGCATCCTCACCAACGAGGACGCCGACATCGACAAGCTCCTCGCCACCGCCGAGTCGCAGGTCAACCAGATCCTGGCCCACCGGTGACCACGCCGGGCCGGGGGCGGACCACGCGGCCCGCCCCGGCCCGGCCACGGCACAGGCACCTCCCCCGGCACCTCCGGCACCACCGGCACCACCGGCGCCTCGAACCGGACACCGGACACCGGACACCGCAGATCAGCACCGAGGAGCGACGATGGCGGCCACCACCGGCCTCACCCCGAGCAAGGCGGGACCCTCCCGCCCGTCCACACCGCCCGAGGCGGCGCCCGTGCCCCCCGGCGGCGGCTTCGCCCGAGCGCTGCGACGCAACCTGACCGCCCACGCCTTCCTCGTCGGCGCGGTCCTCTGCTTCGCCGTGTTCTCCTGGTATCCCATGGTCAGGGAGTTCTTCCTGGCCTTCCAGACGACCGAGAACGGCGAGGTCAGCTGGGTCGGCCTGGACAACCTGGCCACCGTGTTCAACGATCCCGCCTTCTGGCAGGCCTGGCGCAACACGCTCCTGTTCACCGTGCTGGCGCTGCTCCTCGGATTCGCGGTGCCGTTCCTCGTGGCGGTCGTCATCAACGAGTTCCACCACGGCCAGGGCTATCTCCGGCTGCTGGTCTACCTGCCGGTTATGCTGCCTCCGGTCGCCTCCGTGCTGCTCTTCCAGTACCTGTACGACCCCGGCTACGGACTCCTCAACGAGCTGCTGCGCCTCCTCCACCTGCCGGAACAGCAGTGGCTCCAGGACCCTGACCTCTCGATGCTCTCCATCGTGGTCGCCTCCACCTGGATGAACATGGGAGGCGCCACCCTCATCTACCTCGCCGCGCTCCAGGGGATACCGGGCGAGCTCTACGAGGCCGCGGAACTCGACGGCGCCGGCCTCCTGCGCAAGATCTGGCACGTGACGATCCCGCAGACGCGCCTGGTCCTCTCGCTGATGCTGCTCATGCAGGTCATCGCGACGATGCAGGTCTTCGTCGAGCCGTTCCTGCTCACCGGCGGCGCCGGCCCGGAGGGGTCGACCACCACCGTCGTGTACCTCATCTACCAGTACGCCTTCAACTTCAACGACTACGGCGCCGCCGCGGCGCTCGGGCTGCTCCTGCTCGTGCTCCTCGCCGGTTTCTCGGCGGCGTACGTGCGGCTCAGCCGCGCCCAGGACGAGTAGGCCGGGAGACCACCATGTCCACGCGTACGCTCATCTCGCCGGCCCAGCTCGCCAGGCCCCGCGGCAAGGTTGTCTACCGGATCGTCCTCGCCCTGGTGCTCGCCGGCTTCACCCTCGTCTTCCTCGGCCCGCTGTACTGGCTGGTCGCCGGCGGTTTCAAGGACGCCCAGGAGGTGATCCAAACCCCGCCGACCCTGGTGCCCCACAGCTTCACGCCGGAGAACCACAGCCGCGCCTGGGAGGTCATGGACCTCGCGCAACTCCTCGGCAACACCCTCTACTACGCGTTCGGGGCGCTCGCCTTCCAGCTCGTCCTCGACGTGGCGGCCGCGTACTCGCTGTCCAAACTGCGCCCGGTGTTCGGCAAGGCGATCCTCGGCCTGATGCTCGCCACGCTCATGATCCCGGCGACCGTGCTGCTGGTGCCCCAGTACCTGACGGTCCTGGACGTGCCGGTCGTCGAGCGGAACCTGCTGAACACGCCGTGGGTGATCTGGCTGCCATCGGTGACCAACGCCTTCAACATCTTCCTGCTCAAGCGGTTCTTCGACTCGATCCCGAGGGAACTCCTCGACGCCGCCTCGATGGACGGCGCGAGCCCGACGCGCGTCCTGTGGTCCGTCGTGCTGCCCATCTCCCGGCCGATCCTCGGCGTGGTCTCGATCTTCGCGATCGTGGGGGTCTGGAAGGACTTCCTCTGGCCGATGCTCACCCTGCCCGATCCGGCGATGCAGACGCTCAACGTCGGCATCTACTCGCTGTCCACCGGGGTGCCGGTGAACGTCCTGATCGCGGCGCTGACCATCGCCTGCGTGCCCACGCTGCTGATCTTCCTGGTCTTCCAGCGCAACATCATGAGCGGCCTCACCGCCGGCGGCGTCAAGGGCTGACCGCCCCTCGCGCCCGAACCTCACCGCGCCCATGCCTTCGCCGCCGGTCCGTGCCCAGCCCGCTGCTGCGGGCCGGCGGCGAAGATCCACCCTGCCCGAAAGGACCGTCACGTGGCAGCCCCCACTCCGCACCGCACCGCCGACTGGTGGCGCGACGCCGTCATCTACCAGGTGTACCCGCGCAGTTTCGCCGACGGAGACGGCGACGGCACCGGGGACCTGGCGGGCGTCCGCGCGCGACTGCCCTACCTCGCGGAACTCGGCGTCGACGCCGTCTGGTTCACCCCCTGGTACCTCTCGCCGATGGTCGACGGCGGCTACGACGTGGCCGACTACCGCACCGTCGACCCGGCCTTCGGCACCCTCGCCGACGCGGAGAAGCTGATCGCGGAGGCCCGCGCGCTCGGCATCCGCACGATCGTCGACATCGTCCCCAACCACGTCTCCGACCAGCACCCCTGGTTCCGGGCCGCCCTGGCGGCGGGCCCGGGCAGCCCGGAACGGGAGCTGTTCCACTTCCGCCCCGGACGCGGCGAGGCGGGCGAACTCCCGCCCAACGACTGGCCGTCGCAGTTCTCCGGAACCACCTGGACCCGTGTCCCCGACGGCGAGTGGTACCTGCACCTGTTCACCCCGGAGCAGCCCGACCTCAACTGGGACCACCCCGCCGTGCGCGCGGAGCACGAGGACATCCTGCGGTTCTGGTTCGAGCGCGGCGTCGCCGGCGTGCGCATCGACTCCGCGGCGCTGCTCGTCAAGGACCCCGCCCTGCCGGACTACGAGGAGGGCGCCGGCCGGCCGCCCTTCATCGACCAGGACGCGCTCCACGACGTCTACCGCGCCTGGCGCGCCGTCGCCGACGAGTACGGCGGCGTCTTCGTCGGGGAGGTGTGGCTGCCCGACGCCGAACGCTTCGCGCGCTACCTGCGCCCCGACGAGCTGCACACCGCCTTCAACTTCAACTTCCTCACCTGCCCCTGGGACGCGGGCCGGCTGCGCCGCTCCATCGACGGCACCCTCGCCGAACACGCCCCGGTCGGCGCCCCGGCCACCTGGGTGCTGTGCAACCACGACGTCACCCGCACCGTCACCCGCTACGGCCGTGCCGACACCGCGTTCGACTTCGCCACCAAACGCTTCGGCACCCCCACCGACCTCGCCCTCGGCACCCGGCGCGCCCGCGCCGCGGCCCTGCTGACCCTCGCGCTGCCCGGCTCCGTCTACCTCTACCAGGGCGAGGAGCTGGGCCTGCCCGAGGCCGACGTCCCCCGCGACCGCATCGAGGACCCGATGCACTTCCGCTCCGGCGGCACGGACCCCGGCCGGGACGGCTGCCGGGTGCCGCTGCCCTGGGAGGCCGGGGCGCCGTCCCACGGGTTCGGGGCGCGTTCGGAGCCCTGGCTGCCCCAGCCCGCCGACTGGGGCGACT
>NZ_JACADT010000196.1:0-7697 GCF_013421635.1 Streptomyces sp. UH6
CGGCCGAGGCCGTCACGCTCTACGGCGACTCCGCGGAGCGGCCGCTCGACGCGCGCAAGACCTCGCTGATCTCGCTGGGGGACAGCGAAATCTCCGGCGAGGGCGTGGGCAACTACGAGTCGCCCACCGACGGCCCCGACAACTGGTGCCACCGTTCCCGTGACGCGGCGATCCACCGCACCGGCATCCCCGCCGACGTCACGTACAACGTCTCCTGCTCCGGGGCGAGCACCGTCAACCTGAGGATCGGCGGATCCCCGCAGTACGCCGACGAACTGGTCCAGAGCGACAGCCTGGCGGTGAAGGCGCGCAACACCAGGGTCAAGATGATCGTGGTGGTGGTCGGCGCCAACGACGACCTGCGGTTCGGTCCGGTGGTCACCGACTGCACGCTGGACTGGTTCCTCCTCCAGGGGCCCTGCTCGCCCGAGCTGGAGGCCGGCTGGCAGGACCGCATCGACGGCCTGGTCCCCAAGGTCACCGCGACCGTCGAGGACCTCCGGACCGTGATGCGCGGCGCGGGTTACGCGGACAGCGCCTACAAGCTGGTGCTGATGGGCTACCCGAGCCCGGGCGGCCCCGACATCCGCGACAACCCCGACTTCCCCGGGAAGCTGCCCGGCGGCTGCACCCTGGCCGACGAGGACCTCGCCTGGGCGCGGAACGCGGCGGTGCCGTCGTTCGAGCGCGGCATCCGGCGGGCCGCCGAGCTCAGCGGCGCCCACTACCTGGACAACTCGCGGCTCTTCCACGGCCACGAGGTCTGCATGGAGGAGACCTGGGTGCGCGGTCTGACCGTCGCCGCCAACCCGTTCCCGCCGGACGAGAACGCGGTGCGGCAGTCCTTCCACCCCAACTACCGCGGCCACACGGCCTTCGCCGAGTGCTTCCGGCAGTTCTACGGCTTCACCGCGCGCGAGGGCAGCTGCGCGGACCCGGCGGGCGCGGCCGGGGTCCAGGTGATCGACGGCGCCTGGGACGACAAGTTCCGTCCGCTGCGCAACGAGGCGACCGGCACCTGCGTGGACGCCGCCGGCGTGTCCAGCCGCAACGACACCGCGGTCACCGGCCACGGCTGCCACGGCGGGCGCAACCAGGACTGGTGGCACGACGGCGCGCGCGGGACCGTCCACAGCGCGCTCTCCCACGACCGCTGCCTCGACGTCCGCGGCGGCGCCGTCGCGGCGGGCGCGCGGCTGGTCCTGTGGGACTGCCACGGCGACGCCAACCAGCGGTTCGTCCGGCAGGGCGGCACCCTGCGGCCCGCCTCGGCCACCGGGCTGTGCGTGACGCTGCCGTCGGCCACCGCCAACCTGGTGCTGCAGAGCTGCACCGGCGCGGCGAACCAGCGGTTCGCGTGACGGACGCCTGATCCGGCGGTGCGGCGTGACCACGACCCGGCCGTGGTCACGCCGCACCCGGCATCCGTGGGTCAGAGGCCGGGGCCGCGGACCGGGATGGAGGTGAAGGTGGGCGCCGGGGCCGGGTTCTGGAAGAAGTCGTTGCCCTTGTCGTCCACCACGACGAACGCCGGGAAGTCCTCGACCTCGATCCGCCAGACCGCCTCCATGCCGAGCTCCTCGTACTCCAGGACCTCGACCTTCTTGATGCAGTCCTGCGCCAGGCGGGCGGCGGGGCCGCCGATCGAGCCCAGGTAGAAGCCGCCGTGCGCGGCGCACGCGTCGGTGACCTGCTGCGAGCGGTTGCCCTTGGCCAGCATCACCTTGGAGCCGCCCGCCGCCTGGAACTGCTCGACGTAGGAGTCCATGCGGCCGGCCGTGGTGGGGCCGAAGGAACCGGAGGCGAAGCCCTCGGGGGTCTTCGCGGGACCGGCGTAGTACACCGGGTGGTCCTTCAGGTACTCCGGCATGCCCTCGCCGGCGTCCAGGCGCTCCTTGATCTTGGCGTGCGCGATGTCGCGGGCCACGACCAGCGGGCCGGTGAGCGAGAGGCGGGTCTTGACCGGGTGCTTGGTCAGCTCGGCGAGGATCTCGTCCATCGGCCGGTTGAGGTCGATCTTGACGACGTCGCCGGACTGGATGAGGTCGGCCTCGGTGGTGTCCGGGAGGAAGCGCGCCGGGTCCTTCTCCAGCTGCTCCAGGAAGACGCCCTCGGCGGTGATCTTCGCGACGGCCTGGCGGTCGGCGGAGCAGGAGACCGCGAGCGCGACGGGGCAGGACGCGCCGTGGCGGGGGAGGCGGATGACGCGGACGTCGTGGCAGAAGTACTTGCCGCCGAACTGGGCGCCGATGCCGAGCTCACGGGTGAGCTCGAAGACCTTCTCCTCCAGCTCGGTGTCGCGGAAGCCGTGGCCCAGGACGGATCCCTCGGTGGGCATGCCGTCCAGGTAGTGCGCGGAGGCGTACTTCGCGGTCTTCAGCGCGAACTCGGCGGAGGTGCCGCCGACCACGATCGCCAGGTGGTACGGCGGGCAGGCCGCCGTACCCAGCGAGCGGATCTTCTCCTCCAGGAACTTCATCATGGAGGCCTCGTTGAGGACCGCCTTGGTCTCCTGGAAGAGGAACGACTTGTTGGCGGAACCGCCGCCCTTGGCCATGAAGAGGAACTTGTAGGCGCCGCCGTCGGTCGCGTACAGCTCGATCTGGGCGGGCAGGTTGGAGCCGGTGTTCTTCTCCTCCCACATGGTGAGCGGAGCCATCTGCGAGTAGCGCAGGTTGAGGTTCTGGTAGGCGTCGTAGATGCCCCGGGAGAGGGCCTCCTCGTCGCCGCCCTCGGTGAGCACGTTCTGGCCGCGCTTGCCCATCACGATCGCCGTGCCGGTGTCCTGGCACATGGGCAGGACGCCCGCGGCGGCGATGTTCGCGTTCTTCAGCAGGTCCAGGGCGACGAACTTGTCGTTGGCGGACGCCTCGGGGTCGTCGAGGATCTTCCGGAGCTGGGCGAGGTGGTCGGGCCGCAGGTAGTGCTGGATGTCGTGGACGGCCTCCTCGGCGAGCTTGCGCAGCGCCTCCGGCTCCACCTTGAGGAACGTGCGTCCGTCGGCCTCGAAGGTCGACACGCCCTCGGAGGTCACCAGCCGGTAGGGCGTGGTGTCCTCTCCGGTGGGGAGCAGATCGGTGTACGCGAACTCAGGCATCTCGCCATTCCTCACTCGAAAGATAGCCAGCGCCCACCAGCGTAGAACGTGCCCGGAGGGCCGCCGCTGTGAGGTAAGGCTCGCTTGACAGGGTGGGCGCGCGTATGAGCGGCGGACCCGTCGGCGATTCGCCCCTCACGGGGGGTGGTCGCGATACATCGCGACTGCTACGCTCCGTGTGTGGACCTTCACAAGAACCCCGAGCTGCGCGCGTCCGACGCCGAGCGTGACCGCGTCGTGGACCAGCTGCGCGAGGCCGTCGCCGAGGGCCGGCTCACGCCGGAGGAGCATGGAGAGCGGGTCGAGGGCGTCCTCGCCGCCCGTACCGTCGGCGAGCTCGAGGCGTTCGTCCGGGACCTGCCGGCAGGGCGGGGCTCCCACGCCGCCCCCGGGTCCCCCGCGCCGCTGGACCTGGAGACACTGCCGGTGGCGGGCGAGAACGTCGCGGCGATATTCAGCGCCGCATCCCGGACCGGGCGGTGGCGGGCGGGCCGCCGGATCAACGCGTACGCGATATTCGGCAGCGTCGAGATCGACCTCAGCGAGGCGGTCTTCGAGCACCAGCAGGTGACGGTGAAGGCGGTCTCGGTCTTCGGCAGCGTCGAGGTGTACGTGCCGGAGAACGTCACCCTGCGCGGCACCGGCGGCGGCGTCCTCGGCAGCTTCGAGGTGGACGCCGCCGACGCCGAGGACTCCAACGCCCCGGTGGTGTACGTGGACGGCTGGGCGGTCCTCGGGAGCGTCGAGGCGCAGCCGCGTCGTGGAAGCAGGGTGGCCGACATCCTGGACCGGGTGCACCGGCGCGTGGACAGGTCCCTGCGCAAGCACCTCGGGAGCGGGTACACGGGGAGCCGGCACCTGGGGGGCGGGCATGCGGGCGGGCGCTCGGGCGGGCCTGCGGAGGGGCACTCCGACGGCGGGCATCTCGGTTCCACGTCAAGGGAGTTGTGACCGCCGCGCTCCGTCGCGAGGCGTGTACGCGGTGCATACGGCACGCGCGCAAGGGGTAGTGCTTGACGCATCGCCGCTCGCTCGCGAAGCCTTCGTCAGGAGTAGACCGTGCCGCAGCACACGCGTTCGTCCCTGCAGGTCACCAAGGTCGCACAGGTCCCCCCGGTCCCGGCCCCTCGGAGCGCCCGGAGGGACCGTGACCAGGAGGCTCCCTGGCACACCGACGCGGTCTGCCGCAGGGACGAGGCGGGCCTGTTCTTCGCCCCGTCCAAGGAGCCCACGGCCGCCCGGCTGTCCCGTGAGGAAGCGGCCAAGCGGGTCTGCGCGCGCTGTCCGGTGATGGTGGAGTGCCGGGAGCACGCCCTGTTGCAGCCGGAGCCCTACGGAGTCTGGGGCGGGCTGACGGCCGCCGAGCGCCGTCTGGTGCTGGCCCGTCGCCGGCGCCGGGAGATCGAGCTCCAGAAGGCGGCGCGTTCCGCGGCCCAAGGACGCATAGCGGCGGCGGGCTGACCGCCGACGGCACCGCGGGGCCACGGGGCGCGGGCCCGCCTTCCGGGCCGGGGCCCCTGGTGCCTGGTGCCTGGTGCCTGGTGCCTGGAGTCTGGTGCCGGGCCCGAACCCGGATCCGGAACGCCTCGGACGCCGGGGACGCTTCGGACGACGCCGGGGACGCTTCGGACTCCCGGTACGTCTCGGCCCCCGGTACGCCGAAGGGCGCCTCCGCCGCACCGGAAGCGCCCTGGGCCTGCTGCTGTGCCCGTCGGGCTACTTGGCCCGGTCGAAGTCGATCTGGCTGTACGCCCGGAGCTTGCTCAGCCGGTGCTCGGAGTGGATCTCCCGCACCGTCCCGGACTTGGAGCGCATCACGATCGACGAGGTCGTCGCCGTCTCCGAGCGGTACCGCACACCGCGCAGCAGCTCGCCGTCGGTGATGCCGGTGGCCACGAAGAACACGTTGTCGCCGGAGACCAGGTCGTCGGTGGTCAGTACCCGGTCCAGGTCGTGGCCGGCCGCGATCGCCCGCTCGCGTTCCTCGTCGTCCTTCGGCCAGAGCTTGCCCTGGATGGTGCCGCCCAGGCACTTCACCGCGCAGGCCGAGATGATGCCCTCCGGCGTGCCGCCGATGCCCAGCAGCAGGTCGATGCCGGTGCCCTCGCGCAGGGCGAGGATGGAGCCGGCCACGTCGCCGTCGGTGATCAGCTTTATCCGGGCGCCGGTCTCCCGGACCTCCTGGATCAGCTGCTGGTGCCGGGGGCGGTCCAGGATGACCACGGTGACGCCCTCGGGCGTGGACCGCTTGGCCTTGGCGACCCGGCGGATGTTCACCGACACCGGTGCGTTGATGTCGACGTAGTCGGCCGCCTCCGGGCCGGTGACCAGCTTGTCCATGTAGAAGACCGCCGAGGGGTCGAACATCGAGCCCCGGTCGGCGGCGGCCAGCACGGCGATCGCGTTGGTCATGCCCTTGGCGGTGAGCGTGGTCCCGTCGATGGGGTCGACGGCGATGTCGCACTCGGGGCCGGTGCCGTCGCCCACCTGCTCACCGTTGAACAGCATCGGGGCCTCGTCCTTCTCGCCCTCGCCGATGACGACGACGCCGTTCATCGAGACGGTCGAGACGAGGGTGCGCATGGCGCGCACCGCGGCGCCGTCGGCGCCGTTCTTGTCACCGCGGCCCACCCAGCGGCCCGCCGCCATGGCGGCGGCCTCGGTGACCCGGACCAGTTCCAGGGCCAGGTTGCGGTCCGGGGCTTCGGACGGGACCTCGAGTTCGGACGGCAGCAGATTGTGCTCGGTCATCGGAGCGCACCTTCCCTGTACGACGACGGCCGGATGAGGGTCGTTCGTCCTTGACTCTAACCCCCGGGTGAAATTATGAGCAGAGGACCCCACGGATGAGCGCGACGGGTACCTGCGACGATAGGGGCGTGGCAGGTATGAAAGGCAAGCAGTCGGTCCGGGACATGGTTCTCTCCCTGGGCCTCATTCTCCTCGCGGCGGGCGTGATCTACCTCTTCGTCCCGCACGACGACACCGTGCCGGAGCCGAAGCGGGTGGACTACCGGGTCGAGCTCCTGACGGCGCGCCGTGCCGCGCCGTACCCGGTGGCGGCCCCGGAGGGCCTGCCGGAGAGCTGGACGGCGACGTCGGTGCGCTACCGCGCCGAGAACGCGCGCTGGCACCTGGGGTTCTCCGACCCGGACGGCGGCTACGTGGCGCTGGAGCAGTCGACGCAGGAGCCGTCCGAGTTCGTCGAGGACGCCACCCAGGGCGCCGCGAAGAAGGGCATGGTGAGCGTGGCCGGCCGCGACTGGGTCCGCTACGAGGGCGAGCGCTACGACGGTCTGGTCCTCCAGGAGGAGGGCGTCACCACCGTGGTGACCGGCAGTGGCGGCATCGAGGACCTCACCACGATGGCGGAGGCGCTGCGGACCGAGCCGAAGCCCGCCGAGTAGGCGGCCGGCCGGAACGCGAGAAGGCCCCCCGCGTCGCGCGCGGGGGGCCTTCCGTCTCCCACCTCACGGGAGCGGCGGGGCCGTCGGGCCTTCGTCGCTCAGACGGTGGTGAAGACCTGCTCGTAGGACAGGCGCGGGGCGCGCGGGTAGTGGGCGCCCTCCTCCTCGGCGATCCGGCCGATGTTCACGACCATCAGCGGGAGGTGGTCGTCGCCGAGGAACTCCTTGCGGATGCCCTCCATGTCACCGCCGGTCATCGGGCCGGCGGCCAGACCGGCGGCGCGGACGCCGATGATGAAGTACGCGGCCTGGAGCTGCGCGTTGGAGAGGGCGGAGCGCTCGCGCACCGGGCGCTCGGCGAAGAACAGGTCCTTGGCGCCGGGGATCGCCGGGAGCAGCACGTCGAGCTCCTCGTGGAACTCGGCGTCGGCGGACAGGATCGCGGTGACCGGCGCGGAGGCGGTCTTCGCCTTGTTGCCGTCCGAGAGCAGTGCCACCAGGCGCTCGCGGGCCTCGGGCGACTGGACCAGCGTCACCCGCAGCGGCGACTGGTTGAAGGCCGTCGGGCCGAACTTGACCAGGTCGTGGATCGCCCGCAGCTGCTCCTCGGTCACCGGCTCGGAGGAGAACTTCTGGGCGGTGTGCGCCTCACGGAACAGCAGGTCCTGGGCGGCGGGGTCAAGAGCGAGAGACATGCGTCAGCCTTTTCGGGGTCCGGTGGAGGAACGGTGCCACTGTAGGGCCGAAGAGGTTGAAAATTCAAATAAGCCGCTCGCCGCAGGCGGGCACGCTCCGTGTCCGTTCCGTGGCGGCCCCCGCGCTCACTCCTCCGGGTTCCCGTCGCCCTCCTCCTCGGCCAGCGCCGCGTCCAGACGCCTGCGGGCGCCCTCCAGCCAGCGGCGGCACACCTTGGCGAGCTCCTCGCCGCGCTCCCAGAGCGCCAGCGACTCCTCCAGCGAGGTCCCGCCCGCCTCCAGCCGCCGGACCACCTCGATCAGCTCGTCCCGCGCCTGCTCGTAACCGAGCATCGCCTTGCCGGCCTCGGTCGCCCCGGCGGACTGCTCGTCGGCCCTGCTGCTCATTCCGTCCGTCCTCATGCTTGGGTGTGGGTGGTGCTGTCGGTGGTGCTGTCGGTGCCGGCGCCGCCCGTGGCGGCTGTGGCGTCGGGGCCGTGGGGCCTGTCGGGGCCGTCG
>NZ_JACADT010000197.1:0-7695 GCF_013421635.1 Streptomyces sp. UH6
TGACAGGGCGGACGTGGCAACTCTGGCACATCATCCCGTCCGCCTGTCGCCACCCCCCGCCCCTCCCGGGCGCGGTCCGCGCACCGGGCGGGGCCGGAGCCGTCCGGCGGGGTTCAGGGGCCGGGGAGGGGGCGGCCGAGCAGGCCGGGGCGTTGCTGCCAGGGGTGGGGGCCGGTCAGGGGGCGGTACTCGACGCCGAGGGCGTCGAGGCGGGAGAGGTGGGTGTCCAGGCGCGCCGGAAAGCCCCGCCGGCCGGACGACCACGCGACCTCCGCGAACGCCGCGAGCCGCGGGAAGAGCTGGTAGTCGGCACGACGCCCGTCCTCCACCACCTCGGTCCAGAGGTTGGCCTGAACCCCCAGCACCCGCTCCCGGTACGCGTCCAGCTCCTTCGGCACCGGTTCGAAGCCGTGCACGTCCTCCACCGTGCGGACGAAGCCCAGCGGCACCGGCTCCCCGTCCCCCGGCGCCTGCCGGTGGTCGAGGTAGACGTGCTGCTCGGGGCAGACGACGACCTCGTGGCCCGCCCCGGCCGCCGCGACACCGCCCTGGTAGCCGCGCCAGGAGGACACCACGGTCCCCTCCGGCAGCGGCCGTCCCCCGTCGAGGATCTCGTCCCAGCCGACCATCCGCCGCCCGCGCCCGGCGAGCCAGCGCGCGAAGTGCGCCGTGAACCAGGCCTGGAGCCCGTCCTCGTCGCCGACGCCCAGTTCCCGGATGCGCGCCTGCGCGGTCGCCGAGGCGCGCCACTCCTCCTTGGGGCATTCGTCCCCGCCGAGGTGCACGAAAGGCGCCGGAAAGATCTCCAGGACCTCCTCCAGCACCTCCTCGTAGAAGCGCACCACCCGGTCGGTGGGGGCGAGGACGTGCGGGCTGATGCCCCAGGTGTCCCAGACGCCGAGCGCGGCCGTGTCGACCGCGTCCGTGTTCCCCAGCTCGGGGTGGGCGGCGATCGCGGCCTGGGAGTGGCCGGGGATGTCGATCTCGGGGACGACGGTGACGTGCCGCGCCGCCGCGTAGGCGACGATCTCCCGCAGGTCGTCCTGCGTGTAGTACCCGCCGTGCGGCCGCTCGTCCCACAGCGGCGAGGCACGGTGGCCCAGCTTGGTCCGCGGACGCCACGCGCCGACCTCGGTGAGCCGGGGGTGGCGGCGGATCTCGATCCGCCAGCCCTGGTCGTCGGTGAGGTGGAGGTGGAGGACGTTCAGCTTGTGCCCGGCCATCAGGTCGACGATCCGCAGCACGCCGTCCTTGGGCATGAAGTGCCGCGCCACGTCGAGCAGCAGTCCGCGCCAGCGGAAGCGCGGCGCGTCCTCGACACGGACCGCGGGCACGACGGCCGTCACCCCGGGACGGACCGGCGCCCGGCGGAAGGCGTCGGGCCCGAGGAGCTGGCGAAGTGTCTGGGCGCCCCAGAACACCCCGGCCGGCCCGCCGCCGCGGATCTCGACGCCGGTGACCGGGTCGACGTCCAGCCGGTGGGCCTCCGGCTCCAGGGCGTCGTCGAGCACCAGACGCACTCCGGGGCCCCCGCCCCCGGCGGGGCCGGGCGGGAGTTGCAGCGCGTACGCGGCGCCCAGGACCGAACGCAGCCACAGGGCGGTGCCCTCCGTGCCGGGCGCCGCCTCCAGGACGGTGCGCTCGTCGAGCGCGAAGCCACGCCCCGTGCCGCGGACCTCCGCGGAACGGGGCAGTGGGACGAGACCGGGGTCGATGCCGCCGGGACGGGACCCGGCGTCGCCGCTGCTCACGTGACCGGACCGGCTACTTGCCGCCCTTGCCGCCCTTGCCGCCTTGGTCGTCGCCGCCGGCGCCCATGGACTCGTAGATCTCCTTGCACATCGGGCACACCGGGTACTTCTTCGGGTCGCGGCCCGGGACCCAGACCTTGCCGCAGAGCGCCACGACGGGCGTGCCGTCCAGCGCGCTCGCCATGATCTTGTCCTTCTGGACGTAGTGGGCGAAGCGCTCGTGGTCGCCGTCGCCGTGCGACGTCTTCGGGGTCGGTTCGACCAGCGTGCCGGTGCCGGTGCCGCGCTCGGGCTCGAGAGTGCTCATGGGTGCCAAGCGTACCGGGACGTCCGCCGGTGGCGGCAGGGCCGAACGCCACCGCACGGGCACCGGATCGGCGGCGTCGGGGACGTCAGTTCAGGGACGGGTCGTCCGGGTAGGTCGCGATCAGCGCCAGCTCGCCGCGCTGGCGGCGCAGCACGTCCCGCCACAGCCGCTCGGGGGCGGGCGAGGAGACGTCACCGGGCTCCGACTCCACGACGAACCAGGCGCCGTCGGCCAGTTCGTCCTCCAGCTGGCCCGGACCCCACCCCGCGTACCCGGCAAAGATCCGCAGCGAGCCCAGCGCCGCCCCCAGCAGCTCGGGCGGGACCTCCAGGTCGACCAGGCCGATGGCGCCGTGCACCCGGCGCCAGCCGACCGGGCCGTCGCCGCCGGGCACCACGGCCACGCCCAGCGCGGAGTCGAGGGAGACCGGGCCGCCCTGGAAGACGACCCCCGGCTCCCCGGTGTAGTCCGCCCAGTCGTCCAGGATGTCGGCCACGCCGACCGGCGTGGGCCGGTTGAGGACCACGCCCAGCGATCCCTCGCCGTCGTGGTCGAGCATCAGCACCACGGCCCGGACGAAATGGGGGTCCGTCAGCGCCGGAGTCGCCACGAGCAACCGCCCTGTGAGCGAGGACACCTCGGTCATGCCCGCCATGATTCCGCATCCGGCGGCGCTGGGAACCCCCGACGGGGGTACCAGGGTGAACGTCCTCCTGCCGGCGGGACCGACCCCCGCCGGCCGGTGACGCCCCGTACGCACCCCGCTCCACCCTGTTCACCTCGGTGATCACTCGGGGGAGCAGTTGGGCCGCTCCCGTGCGCGGACTTCCTTCAAGGCGGTGGGCGGCCATTACGCTTGCTTTCCGGACGCGCCCCAGAAACGGCCATCCGGCTCACTGCCCATCCGATCGGAACGCGAGATTCATGACCGTCAACGACGATGTCCTGCTTGTCCACGGCGGAACCCCGCTCGAGGGCGAGATCCGTGTCCGCGGTGCGAAGAACCTCGTGCCCAAGGCCATGGTCGCCGCCCTCCTCGGTTCCGGACCGAGCCGGCTGCGCAACGTCCCCGACATCCGCGACGTGCGCGTCGTACGGGGGCTGCTGCAGCTGCACGGCGTGACGGTCCGCCCGGGCGAGGAACCGGGCGAGCTGGTCATGGACCCGTCCCACGTGGAGAGCGCGAACGTCGCCGACATCGACGCGCACGCCGGTTCCTCCCGGATCCCGATCCTGCTCTGCGGCCCGCTGCTGCACCGCCTCGGCCACGCCTTCATCCCGGGCCTGGGCGGCTGCGACATCGGCGGCCGGCCGATCGACTTCCACTTCGAGGTGCTGCGGCAGTTCGGCGCGCGCATCGAGAAGCGCGCGGACGGCCAGTACCTGGAGGCCCCGCAGCGGCTGCGCGGCACCAAGATCGAGCTGCCCTACCCGTCGGTGGGCGCCACCGAGCAGGTGCTGCTGACGGCCGTGCTGGCCGAGGGTGTGACGGAACTCTCCAACGCCGCGGTCGAGCCGGAGATCGAGGACCTCATCTGCGTGCTGCAGAAGATGGGCGCGATCATCGCCATGGACACCGACCGGACCATCCGGATCACCGGTGTCGACAAGCTCAACGGCTACACGCACCGCGCCCTGCCGGACCGCCTGGAGGCGGCGTCCTGGGCCTCCGCGGCGCTGGCCACCCACGGCAACATCTACGTCCGCGGCGCGCAGCAGCGGTCGATGATGACCTTCCTCAACACCTACCGGAAGGTCGGCGGCGCCTTCGAGATCGACGACGAGGGCATCCGCTTCTGGCACCCCGGCGGCGAGCTGAAGTCGATCGCGCTGGAGACGGACGTCCACCCCGGTTTCCAGACCGACTGGCAGCAGCCGCTGGTCGTGGCGCTGACCCAGGCGACCGGTCTGTCGATCATCCACGAGACGGTGTACGAGTCGCGGCTCGGCTTCACCTCGGCGCTCAACCAGATGGGCGCGCACATCCAGCTGTACCGGGAGTGCCTGGGCGGCTCCCACTGCCGCTTCGGGCAGCGGAACTTCCTGCACTCCGCGGTGGTGTCCGGGCCCACCCGGCTGCAGGGCGCGGACCTGGTCATCCCCGACCTGCGGGGCGGGTTCTCGTACCTGATCGCGGCGCTGGCGGCGGAGGGCACCTCCAAGGTCCACGGCATCGAGCTCATCAACCGCGGCTACGAGAACTTCATGGAGAAGCTCGTCGACCTCGGCGCGAAGGTGGAGCTCCCGGGCAAGCCGCTCGGCTGACCCACCCCTCCGCGACGTGCGTGAGGCCCGGCCCCTGGCCGGGCCTCACGCACGTCCGGGGACCGCGTCCGGGGAAAGGTGAAGGGCGGCCGCCCCGAGGTGGGGTGGCCGCCCTTCACGCTGCCTGAGGGGCCGGGGTCACTTACCCTTGGCCGCTTCCTTCAGCTTGCTACCCGCGGAGACCTTCACGCTGTAGCCGGCCGGAATCTGGATCGGCTCACCGGTCTGCGGGTTGCGGGCGGTGCGAGCGGCACGGTGGGTGCGCTCGAAGGTCAGGAAGCCGGGGATCGTGACCTTCTCGTCGCCCTTGGCGACGATGTCGCCGACGACCTCGGCGAACGCGGCCAGAACGGCGTCGGCGTCCTTGCGGGTCACCTCGGCGCGGTCGGCCAGCGCGGCCACCAGCTCACTGCGGTTCATGTTCTTACTCCCGTGTTTCTTCTTGCCGTTGAGGCGTGCCACGCGGCGGAGCCGCATGTCGGGCACAGCGAAGCCGATGCTGCCAGGGTCACCGGAGAGGTCCCCGCACCCGGGTCCGTGGTCGAACCCTCGCGCCCAGAGAGGCATCCTGCCCCCACCTGCGGCGCTAAAGCCAATCCGGCACCGACGAACACGGCGGGGAGTCACACGGACGCGTGGCGTGGCCGCCACGCACGGCGGCTCCGACCGCGGTGCCCCACCACGTTACGTCCTGCCACGGACAGCGCCCGCCCCGCCCCGCCGGTCCCCGCCCGGCCGGACGGGGCGGGGCCCCGGCGGCGTCAGCCCTGGACGGACTCGGCGGCCCGCCGGACCGCCCCGGCCACCGCTCCGGCGACCTTGTCGTTGAAGACGCTCGGGATGATGTAGTTGGCGTTCAGCTCGTCCTCGGTGACGACGTCGGCCAGCGCCGCGGCGGCCGCCAGCATCATGCCGGTGTCGACGGTGCGCGACTGCGCGTCCAGCAGGCCGCGGAAGACGCCGGGGAAGACCAGCACGTTGTTGATCTGGTTGGGGAAGTCGGAGCGGCCGGTGGCGACCACCGCGGCGGTCTCCCGGGCCACCGCCGGGTCGACCTCCGGGTCGGGGTTCGCGAGCGCGAAGACGATGGAGTCCCTGGCCATCGCGGCCACGTCCTCGCCCTCCAGGAGGTTCGGGGCGGAGACGCCGATGAAGACGTCCGCGCCGCGCACGGCCTCCTTGAGGGTGCCGGTGAGGTTCTCCGGGTTGGTGTTGTCGGCGATCCACCGCAGCGCCGAGTCGGGGGCGGCGTCGACCAGGTCGTGCCGGCCGGCGTGCACCACGCCGTGGATGTCGGCGACCACCGCGTTCTTCACACCGGCCGCCAGCAGCAGCTTGAGGATCGCGGTGCCGGCCGCGCCGGCGCCGGACATGACGACGCGGACGTCGCCGATGTTCTTGGCGACCACCCGCAGCGCGTTGGTGAGCGCCGCCAGCACCACGATGGCGGTGCCGTGCTGGTCGTCGTGGAAGACCGGGATGTCCAGGGCCTCGCGCAGGCGGGCCTCGATCTCGAAGCAGCGCGGGGCGGAGATGTCCTCGAGGTTGATGCCGGCGAAGCCCGGGGCGATCGCCTTGACGATCTCGACGATGGCGTCGGAGTCCTGGGTGTCCAGGCAGATCGGCCAGGCGTCGATGCCCGCGAACCGCTTGAAGAGGGCGGCCTTGCCCTCCATCACCGGCAGCGCGGCCTTGGGGCCGATGTTGCCGAGGCCGAGCACCGCGGAACCGTCGGTGACCACGGCGACCGCGTTGCGCTTGATGGTCAGGCGGCGGGCGTCCTCGGGGTTCTCCGCGATGGCCATGCACACCCGGGCCACACCCGGCGTGTACACCATCGACAGATCGTCACGGTTGCGAATGGGGTGCTTGGACGCCATCTCGATCTTGCCGCCGAGGTGCATCAGGAAGGTACGGTCCGAGACCTTGCCCAGCGTGACGCCCTCGATGGTGCGCAGGTTCTCGACGATCTCGTCGGCGTGCGCGGTGGAGGTCGCGGCGATGGTGACGTCGATCCGGAGCTTCTCGTGGCCCGAGGCGGTGACGTCGAGACCCGTCACCGAGCCCCCGGAGGACTCGACGGCGGTGGTGAGCTGCGACACGGCGGTTCCGCTCGCGGGCACTTCCAGCCGGATGGTCATCGAGTAGGAGACGCTGGGCGCCGTTGCCATTGCGGACTTCCTCTGCTTTCGCGTGTACTGCTGTGCGATCGCCGCGGGACCTGCGGCGCCGCGAGGTGGGGCAGGCGCCGAGGCGGTGGCAGGATCGAATGTGCTGTCCGATCGTCGCACCTACCGACGAGTAGGCGTTAGCCGGGGACGATTCGCTGCGAATTGCCCGGATACGGCGGACGGCGAACGACGAAGACCCATGCCGCCGATGTGGACGACACGGGTCTCGGATTCCCTGAAGTGGAGAAGTGACACCGACCCGCCATGCTCGCCTCGCGGCAAGTGGTCGCTCGTAGCGACGAAGGTTGGGCCCGGGGGCTTGGATCGGGCCGGTGTCACGTCCAGGCTAACAAACCGATCCGGCCACGCCATTCCCTCGCGGACGTTTTTCCGGACCGGTCCGCCCGACCGGCCCTCCGGGCGGCCCGAACGCCTTTCACCGCCAACCAAACCTGTCGTTACCCAATCGTTGCTCGAGGCAAAGCCGGACAGAGGCCGCCAACCGATCCGTAGGCGCCTTGACCTTGATCACCGGGGAGGCGGAAGCTCGCACTTCCACCTCACTCACCCACTTCTGTGTCAGAGGTACCCCCATGTCACTCCGCTCCCTCCCCCTTCGGGCTGCCGCCGTCCCCGCCGCGGCCGCCCTCCTCCTCGCCGGTGCGGCCGTCCCCGCCGCCGCCACCGGTGGCACCCACCACACCGAGGAGATCCGCCAGGACCTCCCGGTCACCGCCGAGGACTTCCGGCACGGCGACTGCCCGACCGTCCCGGCCGGCAAGGACGGCTGGCACTTCGTGCTGCCCGGCAACGCCACCGTGTTCACCGAGCTCACCGTCACCTTCGCGCCCGGTGGCGAGCAGGTGGTCACCGCCTTCGGACCGCCCACCGGCAAGCACGCCTACGCGGTCTCCGAGCCCGGCGCCGAGCTGGTGTCCGCCGTCGCCCGGACCGAGGGCGCGGACGTCTCCTACGTCAACCTCTCCCACACCTGCCCCGCCGCCACCGGCGGGGGCGACGAGAACCCCGGCGAGGAGCCGGGCGGGCAGCGGCCCGGGGAGGAGAAGCCGGGCGAGGAGCAGCCGGGCGAGGAGCAGCCGGGCGAGGAGAACCCCGGCGGCGGTGACGCCGGCGGGCAGAACCCCGCTGAGGAGAACCCCGGCGAGGAGAACCCCGGCGAGGAGAGCCCGGGCGACGGCAC
>NZ_JACADT010000198.1:0-7686 GCF_013421635.1 Streptomyces sp. UH6
TCGGGCAGGTCCAGCCCGGTGACCTCGCCCGCGTCGCCGCGCAGCGCCGTCCCGAGCGCGCACACGCCCAGCAGCGCCAGGGTCCACCGGGGGACGGCCGCCCGCCGCACCAGCAGTACCGCCGCGCCGAGCACCAGCATCAGCGGGACGTACACGTACAAGTACCAAAGGTGGAACGCCGGCTCGACCGACCCGAGGACGGCTCCGAGGGCGTCCTCGGCACCGCCCCGCCACCCCACGTACAGCACCGTCCACACCGCCAGGGGGCGCACGATCCGGTCCA
Organism: Streptomyces sp. UH6; assembly: GCF_013421635.1. Classification (NCBI taxonomy): domain Bacteria; kingdom Bacillati; phylum Actinomycetota; class Actinomycetes; order Kitasatosporales; family Streptomycetaceae; genus Streptomyces; species Streptomyces sp. UH6. Next base: position 284 of record NZ_JACADT010000198.1, read on the forward strand.
CCCGCCGCAGCAGCTGCCGCTCCCCGCGCACCGGCGAGGCCACCAGCGCCGCCCAGCCGGCCATGGCGAAGAACACCGGCACGGCGAACCGGGTGAGCGAGTCGGCGGCGACGCCGGCGGAGCGGTGGCCGGCGTCCACGAAGACGGCGGCGGTGTGGCAGAGGACGACGGCGGCGGTGCAGACGACCCGCAGCAGGTCGACGTCGTCCCGCCGCCCGGGCGCGTCCTGGTGGTGCCCCGGTGCGACGGGCTCGGCGGTGGAGGTGGCGGTCATGCCCCGCAGTGAACAGCCACCCGGTTACCGGGGACCGGCCACGACATGAACGCGGCGGGCCGCCCCTCACGAGGGACGGCCCGCCGGACGGGTGCCTCGCGCGGTCAGGCGGAGGGCAGCTTCGTCAGCTGCTCCGTGATCCGCGCGATGTCCTCCTCGGCCTTGGCGAGGCGGGCCCGGATCTTCGCCACGACCGGCTCGGGGGCCTTGCCGAGGAAGGCCTCGTTGCCCAGCTTGCCGTTGGCCTGCGCCTTCTCCTTCTCGGCGGCCGCCAGGTCCTTCGACAGCCGCTTGCGCTCGGCGGCGAAGTCGATCGCGCCGGACAGGTCCAGCTCGACCGTGGCGCCGGCCACCGGCAGGCTGGCGGTGGCGGAGAAGCCCTCGCCCTCCGGCTGGAGGCGCAGCAGCTGGCGGATGGCCGGCTCGTGCGCGGCGAGCGGCGTGCCGGCCAGGGTCAGGCGGGCCGGGACACGCTGGCCCGGCTGGAGGCCCTGGTCGCTGCGGAAGCGGCGGACCTCGGTGATCACCGACTGGAGGGTGGCGATCTCCTGCTCGGCCGCCGCGTCGCGGAAGCCGCTGTCGCCCGGCCACTCGGCGACGACGACGGACTCACCGCCGGTCAGCGTGGTCCACAGCGTCTCGGTGACGAACGGCATGATCGGGTGGAGCAGCCGCAGCGTGACGTCCAGGACCTCGCCCAGGACGCGCTTGCTCGCCTCGGCCGCCGGGCCGCCCGCCATGAAGGTGGTCTTGGACAGCTCGACGTACCAGTCGAAGACCTCGTCCCACGCGAAGTGGTACAGCGCCTCGGAGAGCTTGGAGAACTGGTAGTCGTCGTAGAGCGCGTCGACCTCGGCGACCACCGAGTTGAGCCGGGACAGGATCCAGCGGTCGGTCGCCGACAGCTCGGCGGCGTCCGGCAGCGGGCCCTCGACGGTGGCGCCGTTCATCAGGGCGAACCGGGTCGCGTTCCAGATCTTGTTGGCGAAGTTCCGGGAGGCCTGGACCCAGTCCTCGCCGATCGGGACGTCGACGCCCGGGTTGGCGCCGCGCGCCAGGGTGAAGCGGAGCGCGTCGGAGCCGTACTTGTCCATCCAGTCCAGCGGGTTGACGACGTTCCCGAAGGACTTCGACATCTTCTTGCCGTTCTGGTCACGGACCATGCCGTGCAGCGCGATGGTGTGGAACGGCGGGGTGCCGTCCATCGCGTAGATGCCGAACATCATCATCCGGGCGACCCAGAAGAAGAGGATGTCGTAGCCGGTGACCAGGACGGAGTTCGGGTAGAACTTCGCGAGGCTCTCGGTCTGCTCGGGCCAGCCCAGCGTGGAGAACGGCCACAGACCGGAGGAGAACCAGGTGTCGAGGACGTCGTTGTCCTGGCGCCAGCCCTCGGCCTCGGTGCCCGGCGGCTGCTCGTCGGGGCCGACGCAGACCGTCTCGCCGTTGGGGCCGTACCAGACCGGGATGCGGTGGCCCCACCACAGCTGGCGCGAGATGCACCAGTCGTGCAGGTTGTCGACCCAGTCGAAGTACCGCTTCTCCATCTCCTGCGGGTGGATCGTGACCCTGCCGTCGCGGACCGCGTCGCCGGCGGCCTTGGCGAGCGGGCCGACCTTGACCCACCACTGCATGGACAGCCGCGGCTCGATGGTGGTCTTGCACCGGGAGCAGTGGCCGACGGAGTGGACGTAGGGGCGCTTCTCCGCGACGATCCGGCCCTCGGCGCGCAGCGCGGCGACGATGGCGGAGCGGGCCTCGAGGCGGTCCAGGCCCTGGAAGGGGCCGTGGACGGTGATGACGGCGTGCTCGTCCATCACGGCGATGGACGGCAGGCCGTGGCGCTGCCCGATCTCGAAGTCGTTCGGGTCGTGGGCCGGGGTGACCTTGACCGCGCCGGTGCCGAACGCCGGGTCGACGTGGGTGTCGGCGACGACCGGGATGGAGCGGTCGGTCAGCGGCAGCTTGATCTGCTTGCCGACGAGGTGCCGGTAGCGCTCGTCGTCCGGGTGGACGGCGACCGCGGTGTCACCGAGCATCGTCTCGGCACGCGTGGTGGCGACGACGATGGTCTCCTCGCCGTCGCCGTACTTCATCGAGACGAGCTCGCCGTCGTCGTCCTGGTACTCGACCTCGATGTCGGAGATCGCGGTCAGGCAGCGCGGGCACCAGTTGATGATGCGTTCGGCGCGGTAGATCAGCTCGTCGTCGTAGAGCTTCTTGAAGATGGTCTGGACGGCCTGGGACAGGCCCTCGTCCATGGTGAAGCGCTCACGCGACCAGGCGACGCCGTCGCCGAGGCGGCGCATCTGGCCGGAGATCTGGCCGCCGGACTCCGCCTTCCACTGCCAGACCCGCTCGACGAACGCCTCGCGGCCCAGGTCGTGGCGGGACTTGCCCTCCTTGGCGAGCTCGCGCTCGACGACGTTCTGGGTCGCGATGCCGGCGTGGTCCATGCCCGGCTGCCACAGCGTCTCGTAGCCCTGCATCCGCTTGCGGCGGGTCAGGGTGTCGATGATCGTGTGCTCGAAGGCGTGCCCGAGGTGGAGCGAGCCGGTGACGTTCGGCGGGGGGATGACGACGGTGAAGGGCTCCTTGTCGCTCCCGGCGTCCGCCTCGAAGTAACCGCGGTCTACCCAGCGCTCGTACAGCGGCCCCTCCACGTCGGCCGGCGTGTATTGGGTCGGCAGTTCGGTTTCGGGCGCTGTGGGCTGCTGAGAGTTCTCGGTCACGCCGGTCATTTTAGGGGTGTCCCCGGGGCGTTCCGAAACGCGATTACTAGGTAACGGTCTGCGCCCGGGGGCGCACGCCGGGCCCGGCGTAGGGAAGGATGGCGCGGGACAGCACCAGGGAGGGAACCAGACATGAGTCACAACCAGCCGGGCCCGTACGGCGGGCAGCCCCAGCAGCCCGGTCCCTACGGACAGCCGGGAGCTCAGCCTGGGCCCTACGGTCAGCCGGCCGGTCAGCCCGGTCCCTACGGTCAGCCCGGCCCCTACGGCCAGCCCGGCGGTCAGCAGCCCGGGCAGCCCGGCCCGTACGGTGCTCCGGCGCCCCAGCAGCAGCCGCAGCCCGGCTACGGCTACCCCCAGCAGCAGCCGCAGCACGCCCAGCAGCCGCAGCAGCCCTACGGCTACCCCCAGCAGCCCGGCGTCCCGCCGCAGGGCAACCCGTACGGCCAGCAGCCGGGCCAGCCCGGCCAGCCCCCGTACGGCGCGCCCCCGCAGGGTCAGCCCGGCGGCGGTGGCGGCAAGAAGACGGGGCTGCTCATCGGCGGCGCGGCCGTGGTGGTCGCGCTCGCGGTCGGCGCCTACTTCCTCTTCTTCAGCGGCGGGCTGGAGGACGACGGCCCGCACAAGCTGGTGATGCCCGCGAAGCTGCTGACCGACTACAACCGGGCCGGCGAGGCGGGCGAGAGCGAGGACGACGCCGACGACCTCGCGGAGAGCGGCGTCAAGAACGGCAAGGCCGTGTTCGGGATGTACTCCACGGCCGACCTCTCCGGCTACGACCCGAGCGACCCGAGCACCGCGCCGGACCCGAAGGTGCTGGCCACCTCCAAGGGCATGACCGTCGTCGGCGGCTACGGCGAGATCGCCGACCCGGCGGGGACGCTCGACAAGTTCTTCGCCTCCTACAAGAAGGAGTTCGAGAAGAACTCCAAGGAGAGCAAGAACGAGGCGGAGCTGATCGGGGAGCCCGAGGAGGTGGACATCGACGGCACCGTGACCAAGTGTCAGGCCGTCAAGGGCAAGGAGCAGGTGACCCAGAAGATGAAGACCGACTGGTTCTGCGTCTGGGCCGACTACAGCACCATGGCGCTGGTCTCTCCCGGCGACGCCACCGCGGACGTGAGCAAGGAGCTCGCGGCGCAGATGACCGAGAAGGTCCGCGACGAGATCCGCAAGCCCGAGTAGGACCCCGCGCATGCGAAAGGGGCGCGCCCTGCCGGGCGCGCCCCTTCGCCGTGTCCGCGGTCAGGCCGACTTCTGCTCGCCCGCGCCCCGGCCGCCGCGCGCGTCGCGCGGGATGAGGGTGGGGTTGACGTTGGAGTGGACCACGTCGGCGGTGATCACCACACGGGCGACGTCCTTGCGGGACGGCACCTCGTACATCACCGACATCAGGACCTCCTCCATGATGGCGCGCAGGCCGCGCGCGCCGGTCTGGCGGAGGATGGCCTGGTCCGCGATGGCCTCCAGCGCCTCGCGCTCGAAGTCCAGCTCCACGCCGTCCAGCTCGAAGAGCCGCTGGTACTGCTTGACCAGCGCGTTCTTCGGCTCGACCAGGATCTGGAGCAGCGCCTCGCGGTCCAGGTTGTGCACCGAGGTGATCACCGGCAGACGGCCGATGAACTCGGGGATCATGCCGAACTTGACCAGGTCCTCGGGCATGACGTCCTCGAACTGGTCCTTGGCGGACAGCTCCCGCTTGGAGCGGATGGTCGCGCCGAAGCCGATGCCCTTGGCGCCCGCCCGCGACTCGATGATCTTCTCCAGCCCGGAGAAGGCGCCGCCCACGATGAACAGCACGTTCGTCGTGTCGATCTGGATGAACTCCTGGTGCGGGTGCTTGCGCCCGCCCTGCGGCGGCACGGAGGCCGTGGTGCCCTCGAGGATCTTCAGCAGGGCCTGCTGGACGCCCTCGCCGCTGACGTCGCGGGTGATCGACGGGTTCTCGCTCTTGCGGGCGACCTTGTCGATCTCGTCGATGTAGATGATCCCCGTCTCGGCCTTCTTGACGTCGTAGTCGGCCGCCTGGATCAGCTTGAGCAGGATGTTCTCGACGTCCTCACCGACGTAGCCGGCCTCGGTCAGCGCGGTCGCGTCGGCGATGGCGAACGGCACGTTCAGCATCCGCGCGAGCGTCTGGGCGAGGAGCGTCTTGCCGGAGCCGGTGGGCCCCAGCAGGAGGATGTTGGACTTGGCCAGCTCGATGGAGTCCTCGCGGCCCTGGCCGCCGCCGTTCTCACCGGCCTGGACCCGCTTGTAGTGGTTGTACACCGCCACCGAGAGCGCCTTCTTGGCGGCCTCCTGGCCCACCACGTAGCTCTCGAGGAACTGGTAGATCTCCCGCGGCTTGGGGAGCTCCTCCCACCGGGTCTCGCTCGACTCGGCGAGCTCCTCCTCGATGATCTCGTTGCAGAGATCGATGCACTCGTCGCAGATGTACACACCGGGGCCTGCGATGAGCTTCTTGACCTGCTTCTGGCTCTTGCCGCAGAACGAGCACTTGAGCAGATCGCCGCCGTCACCGATGCGTGCCACGGTGTGCTTCCCCTTCGCCTGGGAGCCCTCGGACGCGTGTGCGTCCCCGGTCTCCACGGTGCTGCCTTATGTCGACGGTACCTTGCCTGGCCCCCCGTTCGGGCCCCCCTTGGCAGGGTCCGCTCCGGAACGGATCCGGGCGAACCCCGCCAAGAGGCGGCAGACGTCCTGCCGCGGTCGCGTCAGCGAACGCTGGCGTTGTTCATCTTGCGGGTCGAGATGATCTGGTCGACCAGCCCGTACTGCAGCGCGTCCTCGGCGGTGAGGATCTTGTCACGCTCGATGTCCTCGCGGATCCTCTCCACCGGCTGGGTGGAGTGCTTGGCCAGCATCTCCTCCAGCTGGGAGCGCATCCGCAGGATCTCGTTGGCGGCGATCTCCAGGTCGGAGACCTGACCGCGGCCGGTCTCGCTGTACGGCTGGTGGATCAGGACGCGGGCGTTCGGCAGCGCCATGCGCTTGCCGGGCGTGCCGGCCGCGAGCAGGACGGCGGCGGCGGAGGCCGCCTGGCCCATGCACACGGTCTGGATGTCCGGCTTCACGAACTGCATCGTGTCGTAGATCGCGGTCAGCGCCGTGAAGGAACCGCCCGGGCTGTTGATGTAGATCGAGATGTCACGGTCCGGGTCCATCGACTCCAGGCACAGCAGCTGCGCCATGACGTCGTTGGCCGACGCGTCGTCGATCTGGACGCCCAGGAAGATCACGCGCTCCTCGAAGAGCTTCGCGTACGGGTCGTACTCACGCACACCCTGGGAGGTGCGCTCCACGAAGCGCGGGATCACGTAACGGGACTCGGCGACCGGAGCCGTCAGCTCGGCGCGGGTGCGGTCGTACAGGCCGCTGCCGGGGTAGTCGTTCATTCTCTGTCTCCTGGAAGGCGGGGGCGGGGGGAGGGCCGGTGCGCGGGCTCGGGCGTCAGGCCCCGGTGCCGCCGCCGCCCGGGATGTTGGAGGCCGCGGAGATGACCTCGTCGATGAGGCCGTACTCCTTGGCCTCCTCGGCGTCGAACCAGCGGTCGCGGTCGGAGTCGCGGGTGACCTGCTCGACCGTCTGACCGGTGTGGAAGGCGGTCAGCTCCGCCATCTTCTTCTTGGTGTGCAGCAGGCGCTCGGCGTGGATCTTGATGTCCGACGCGGAACCGGCCAGGCCGGCCGACGGCTGGTGGATCAGGATCTCGGCGTTCGGCAGCGCGAAGCGCTTGCCGGGCGTGCCGGCGCTCAGGAGGAACTGGCCCATCGACGCGGCGAGGCCCATCGCGATCGTCACCACGTCGTTCTTGATGTACTGCATGGTGTCGTAGATCGCCATGCCGGCCGTGATCGAGCCGCCGGGGCTGTTGATGTAGAGGTAGATGTCCTTGTCCGGGTCGGCGGCAAGGAGCAGCAGCTGTGCGGTGATCTTGTTGGCGATGTCGTCGTCGACCGGCTGGCCGAGGAAGATGATCCGCTCGTTGAGCAGCCGGTTGTAGACCTGGTCGCCGAGGCCACCACCGATGGAAGGCTCGCCGGCGGCTGAGGGCATCAGATTCGTCACGTATCCACCTGCTCGTCTTACGACGGCGCCGGGCCGTCTCACGTGTTCTGCCGGGGCGGGGGTGGTGCGTGCCCCGGCAGCGCGCCGCGGTGATCGGCGGCGACGGGGACTCCCCTGCCCTCGTATTCATGGACCCTAACGCGCAGGCAGTCACGTGCCATCCCGGTTCCTGGAGTGTTCGCTGTGAGCGCATGGGAGGGGCCGGGAGCAGGTCCTGTGGCGCCGGGGCGACGCCTCACCCTGCGGGTTGCCCGGCGCGCCCCGGGCATGCCACCGCGCGGCCACCACCTCACGGACGACGAGGCCCTGCACCGCACCCTCACCAC
>NZ_JACADT010000199.1:0-7660 GCF_013421635.1 Streptomyces sp. UH6
GAGGCCGCCGACGGGGCGCGCTTCGTGCAGGAGAGCGGCCCGGAGACGGAGGACGCCAAGCGGCGGCTGCTCGCCGAACTCGACGAGGCGGCCCCGCCGTCGGCGCCGCTGGCCAGCAGTTCCTCCGGACTGATGCCCACCACCCTGCAGGAGATGTGCGCCCGCCGCCCGGAACGGGTGCTGGTCGGTCACCCCTTCAACCCGTCCTACCTCATCCCGCTGGTCGAGGTGGTGCCCGGCGCGCGGACCGAGCGGTCCGTCGTCGACGAGACGCTCCGCTTCTACACCGCACTCGGCAAACGGCCCGTCCTGGTGCGGCGCGAGGTGCCCGGCCATGTCACCAACCGCCTGCAGGCGGCCCTGTGGCGGGAGGCCTACTCGCTGGTGGAACGGGGCGTGGCCACCGTCGCCGACATCGACACGGCCGTCTCCGAGGGCCCCGGCCTGCGATGGGCGCTGCTCGGCCCCCTGGTCAACCAGCACCTGTCCGGCGGACCGGGCGGCATGGCCCACACCCTGGAGCACCTCGGACCGCCCGCCCAGCGCTGGATGGACGACCTCGGCACGCCACAGCTCACCCCGGCCCTGGCCGCGGCGCTGGTCCGCGGCGTCGACGAGGAACTGGCCGGCATCGACCAGGAACGCATGGTGACCGACAGGGACGAACTGCTGATCCAGCTCATCGAGGAGAAGCGCCGCCGCCGGTCCCTGACCTGACACCTCGGCCCCCTGCATCGAGGAGGAACCCCCATGCCCACGCGTTACCGCCCCCGCGTCGACCCCGACGCCCTCGTCGCCCTCGACACCCACGTCCACATCGAATGCGACGCCCACGGCCATCTCTCCCTGGACCAGGAGCTGATGGACGCCTCGGCCGCCTACTTCCGTGCCGACCACCCGCGAACGCCCACCCTCGAGCAGACGGCCGAGCACTACCGCGCCCGGAACATGGCCGCGGTCGTCTTCACCGTCGACGCCACCACCGGCCTCGGCCGCCCCCCGCTCTCCAGCGAGGAGATCGCCGAGCGCGCCGCCGAACACGCCGACGTGCTCCTGCCTTTCGGCTCGGTCGACCCGCTGCGCGGCGCCGCGGCCGTGCGGCAGGCGCGTCGCCTGGCCGAGGAGTACGGCGTCCTCGGCTTCAAGTTCCACCCCAGCCTGCAGAACTTCGCGCCCAACGACCCCGCCCATCACCCGCTCTGGGAGACGCTCCAGGAACTCGGCACGGTGGCCCTCTTCCACACCGGGCAGACCGGCATCGGCGCCGGACTCCCCGGCGGGCGGGGCATCAAGCTGCGGTACTCCGACCCGATGCTCCTCGACGACGTGGCCGCGGACTTCCCCCACCTGACCATGGTGCTCGCCCACCCGTCGGTGCCGTGGGTGGACTCCTCGATCTCGATCGCCACCCACAAGGCCAACGTGTACATCGACCTGTCGGGCTGGTCCCCGAAGTACTTCCCGCCGCAACTGGTCCGGCAGGCCAACGGCCCGCTGCGCCACAAGGTCCTCTTCGGTTCCGACTTCCCGGTCCTCGCCCCCGACCGGTGGCTCGCGGACTTCGCGAGGCTGGACATCAAGGACGAGGTGCGTCCCCTGATCCTCAAGGAGAACGCTCTGCGCATGCTGCGGCTGGAGAAGCCTCGGCCGGACCGGCCGCCGGGCGGTCGAGTCGCGCCCTGAGCCGTGGGTCATGCCCCGCGAAGGCGCTCGCCGTGGCGAGGGCGAGGAGGCCGGTCGCGGCCGGCCACCCCCATCGGAACCCTCCACTCCGCATAGGTTAGGTTAGGCAAACCTAAGTAACTCTGCCTGCCAGTCGTCCGGAGGTGGACCATGTCCGCTGCCTTCCTGTCCCCGCCCACCCCCCGCCGCACCGTGCTCCGTGGTCTGGGCGCCGGTGTCGCCGTCCTCGCCGGAGCCGGCGCGCTCGGCGCCTGCTCCTCCCGTGAGGCCGCGGCCGGCAAGCCCGCCACCGGTGACGGCGCGGGGAGCGGCTTCACCATCACCGACCAGCGCGGCAAGAAGGTCTCCTTCGACGGCCCCGTGGAGCGGATCGCCACGGCGATCATCCCGTCGCCCTCGATGCTCGCCGCCGTGGACGGCTCCTACGACCGCATCGTCGGCATCAACGAGTCCACGCTCACCGCGAACAAGCAGGGCATCTTCGGCACCCTCTTCCCGGCGTCGAAGAGGACGACCACCATCGCCGGCGCCGACTTCGTGCCCAACGTGGAGACCATCGTCAACCTGAAGCCGGACGTGGTGATCCAGTGGGGCGACATGGGCGACGAGGTCGTCGCGCCGCTGGAGAACGCCGGCTTCAAGGTGATCGGCCTGACCTACGGCACCCAGGAGCAGATGGAGACCTGGCTGGAGATCTTCGGCACCCTGCTCGGCAAGCAGGACCGATCCGCCGAACTGCTCGACTGGATGCACGCCGAGGACAAGGCGGTGCGCGCCCTGGTGGCGCCGTCCGCGAGGACGAAGCAGAAGGTCCTCTACCTGCGTACCGCCACCGACGGCTGGACCACCGCCACGGGCGCCGACTACGTCACCCACTGGACGGAGATCGCGGGCGGGACCAACGTCGCCCACGACGTGTCCGCCGACTCGCCGCAGGTCTCCGTCGAGCAGGTCCTCGCCTGGGACCCCGAGGTCATCCTCCTCTCCGCCTTCGACGAGGCCACCCCGGCCGACGTCTACGGCAACAAGAAGCTGTCCGGCGTCCGCGCGGTCCGCGACCGCCGGGTCTACAAGGTGCCGCTGGGCGGCTACCGCTGGGACCCGCCGTGCTGCGAGTCGCCGCTGATGTGGCGCTGGGCCGCCCAGATCCTCCACCCGGAGCTGGCCGCCCGCGTCGGCCTGCGCGCCCGCATCGAGGAGGCCTTCACCCGCCTCTACGGCTACGGGATCTCCGCCGCCGAGACCGACGAGGTGCTGCGCATGGACCTGAACGCCCGGAGCGCCGGCCATGACGGTTTCCGCGCCTGACCTCGCGGCGGGGACGGCGGGGACGGCGGAGGCGACGGCGCGGGGGAGAGCCGCGCGCCGCCTTCCCCGCCTGCCGCTGCTCGTCGCCGGCACGCTCCTGGTCGCCCTCGCCGCGCTGGCACTGGGCCGCTACACGGTCCCGCCCAACGAGATGGTCCGCCTGCTGGCCGGGCAGTTCCTGCCGGTCGGCGAGACCTGGACCGCGCAGGAGGAGACCGTCGTCCTCGACGTCCGTCTGCCCCGCGTCCTCCTCTCCCTCCTGGTCGGCGGCGCGCTGGCGCTCGGCGGTGCGGCCCTGCAGGGCGTCTTCCGCAACCCGCTGGTCAGCCCGGACGTCATCGGCGTGGCCTCCGGCGCCTCGTTCGGTGGCGTCCTCGCGCTGTTGCTCGGCCTCGGCTCCTTCGCGGTGGTCGGCGGCGCGTTCGGCTTCGGTCTGCTCGCGCTGGCCGTGGTGATGCTGATCGGGCGCCTGAACAGCGGCAGCCCGATCCTGATGATCGTCCTCGGCGGCACCGTCACCGGCGCGTTCTTCACCGCGCTGGTCTCCTTCGCCAAGTACGTCGCCGACCCCGAGTCGGAGCTGCCGTCGATCGTCTTCTGGCTGCTCGGCTCGCTCGCCACCGCGACCTACGCCAAGGTGCTGACCGCCGCCGTGCCGATCCTGCTCGGCGCGGCCGTGGTGCTGGCCCTGCGCTGGCGGCTCAACGTGCTCTCCCTCGGCGACGACGACGCCACCGCGCTCGGCGTCCCGCCCCGCCTCACCCGCGGCCTGCTGCTCTGCGCCGTCGCCCTGATGACCGCGGGTTCGGTGGCGGTCGCCGGACTGGTCGGCTGGGTCGGCCTGGTGGTGCCGCACCTGGCCCGGCTGTGGGCCGGCAGCGACCACCGGGTGCAGCTGCCCGCCGCCTTCCTCCTCGGCGGCGCGTACCTGACCGTGATCGACACCCTGTCCCGCACGGTGACCGCCGCGGAGATGCCGCTCGGCATCCTCACCGCCGTCATCGGCGCCCCGTTCTTCATCGCCCTGCTCGCCAGGTCCCGCAACCGGATGTGGTCCCAGTGATCGAAGCCCGCGGTCTCGGCCACCGCTACACCAAGGACCGGTGGATCTTCCGGGGCGTCGACGTCACCGCAGCCGAGGGCCGCGTCCTGGCCGTCCTCGGTCCGAACGGGCGCGGCAAGTCGACCCTGCTGCGTCTGCTCGCGGGCCTCGCCGCCCCGACCGAGGGCACGGTGACCGCCTCCGCCCCGGTGGCGTACGTCCCGCAGTCGCACTCCGCCGCGTTCGCCTACTCCGTCGCCGACATGGTGCTGATGGGCCGCACGCGGCACCTCAAGGCCTACGGCACGCCCGGCCGCCGCGACCGCGAACTGGCCGCCCAGGCGCTGGAACGGGTCGGCATCACGCACATGGCGGACCGTTCCTACGCCGAACTCTCCGGCGGCGAGCAGCAGATGACGCTGATCGCACGGGCGCTGGCCGCGCAGTGCCGGGTGATGGTCCTGGACGAGCCGGTCTCCGCGCTCGACCTGCGCAACCAGGCCCGGGTGCTGACGCTGCTCCAGGAACTGGCCGCCGCCGGCCTCGGCATCGTCCTCACCACCCACCACCCGGACCACGCCCTGCACCTCGCCGACGACGCGGTCCTGGTCCTCGGTCCGGACGACGTCCGCGTCGGGCCGGCCGCCGGGCTGCTCGACGCCGAGGCGCTGGGCGAGCTGTACGGCCTGCCCGTCTCGACCGCCGTGGTCGACGGCCCGCGCGGCCCCCGCGTCACCGTCGTCCCCGACCTCGGCCCCGCCCGCACCGCCGTCGCGTCCGCCCCCGCACCCGACCCCGTGTCCGTCCTCGCACCCGACCCCGTGTCCGCCCCTCAGGAGGCTCCCGCGTGACCGCCGCCGCACCCGTCCAGTACGTCGTCATGGGCGGGGGCGGGTCCTCGCCCATGGCCCCGCCCGCGCCCTACGCCACCGTCGACCTCTACGACCTCTTCGCCGCCGGTGAGGACCTCCTGCTCGGGGGCGAGGTGAAGGGGCTGATGTTCTCGCTCAACTGCGACCAGGTCTTCCTGGAGCGCCGGGCCCCGATGCTGGAACGTTTCGTCCGCTCCGGGGGCCGGGTCCTGGTCAACGGCCACGTCGTGCGGCCGTTCCTGCCCGGTCTCGCCCCCTGGCGGGCCGTCGACCACCACGGCCCGTCCGACCTGCGCGTCACCCCGGTGACCCCGCACCCGGTGTGGGAGGGCGTCGACTTCCACGAACTGCTCTACCGCACCGGCGTCCCCGGCACCCCCACGGGCGAGGAGCTGACCCGGGTCGGCGTGGCCGGCTTCTACGGCCGCGGCCACCACGCGTGGGTGCCCGAGGGAGGCACGGTGGTCAACGGCATCGGCCCGTACCGCCTCCCGCTGGACATCGTCTACCCGCTCGGCGACGGCCAGGTCATGGCCCACGCCGGCAACGACCTGCACGGCTTCAGTGACGCCGACCGCAGCACCCGCACCCTCGGCCCGCGCCTGCTCGCCTGGCTGGAAGGAACCCTCTGATGCCCACCCTCGGCCTCCTGCACGGCGGCGCCTTCCACCAGCTCGCCACCCTCGCCGATCCGGCCGTCCGGGTCTGGCGCCCCCGCGAGATCTACCTCCCCGAGGCGGGCCCCGAGGACTTCGATGACCTCGACACCCTGATCGTCTCCGACCGCCTCCACCCCGGCCTGCTGGCCCGCACCGCGCCGCTGCTGCTGCGGGTCGCCGAGCGCGGAGGCACGGTGGTGGTCCTCGGCGAGAACGACGTCGCGGGCTGGCTGCCCGGCCTGCGCGCCCTGCGCCCCGCCGAGACCAACTTCTGGTGGTGGCGCACCGACGGCGACAACGGCGTCCGCCGCGCGGCCGACGGCCACGAGGCCTGGGACCACCTCACGGAGCGCGCCGTCCGCTGGCACTACCACGGCCTGCTCGAACCCCCGGCCGGCGCCACCGTCCTCGCCTGCACCGACCTGGAGCGCGACGGCGACCCCGCCACCCGTCAGGTCCTCCTCTACGAGGACCGCGTGTCCACCCCGGGCCGCCTGATCGTCACCACGATGGACCCGGTGTACCACCACGGCTCCCGCTTCATGCCGGGTGCGACCCAGCTCCTGTACGGCCTCCTACGCTGGACGTGCACCGGGAGGCGCGACACGACCCTGTGACGTCCGTGACGGAGGAAGCGCGCGTGAGGGGCGGGGCCCCGGTCTCCGCGGTCCGTCTCCCGGAAGCGCGGGTTCCGCGGCGCGCGGCGCCCCGCGTGGCTCAGCCCTGCTGCTCCAGTGCGTCGGCGAAGGCGCGGAGGGCATCGGCCAACTCCTTCTTGGTGGGCAGTTCATCCACCTTCTTCTCCAAACCGTCGATGCGCTGCGCCAGTTCGTCGAGGTCCGCGGGAGCCGTGGGATCTGTGATGGGCGTCCCCGTGGGGGCCGGGGACTCGGACGGCTCCGAGGTCGGGTCGGTACCGCCTGAGCCTCCCGTGACCGTACCGCCCGAGACGACACCAGCCACGTCGCCGCTGCCGCCGGAGTCCCCGCCGTCGGTTCCACCCGACCCGCCGACGGAGCCGCCGTCACCGCCGCCGGTGTCGGCGCCGACGCTTCCGCCTCCGTCGGACGGATCCGTGGACACAGCGGTACGGCCGGAGGCCGCTCCGCCTTGGTCCGTCACGGCGATGGCCCCGCCCACACCCAGCACCATCGCGGCCGCCGCGCCGACCAGTGCCACCGTCATCCTGTGCGCCTGAAACGTCCTCATGATGGTCATGCGACGGACACTAACGATCGATCTGCGTGGAGGGGTTCCTTCCGAGAATCCGGCACCACGCCCCTGGCCGGAGGCCGAGGCCGGGAGCCTGGCTCCAGGCCGAGCCGGTTGTGCGGCACCGCGGCGGGCCGAACCACCGCTGAACGCGCCGACCTGCGCCCGTCGACCTCACCCCCGCATCCGGCTCCGGACGCATCCGCCTGGCGGGCCGCTCCGTACAACTGGCCTGGCTGCGCGATCACACCACCCACTCCTGGAGGATCTCGGACTCCGCCGAGTCCGTCCTTACGATGCACGTGCCTCGTGTCTCACGTACGTGGCGAGCAACGGGGTGCCGGACCGCGTCCTTGAGAGACGGGCCGGACGGCCCGCCGGCGGGCCCGGAGAACACCCGCCCGGGCTTGGGTCGGAGGCCGTGCCGACGTCACGGTGAGAGGGTCGGCAGTCGTCCGCCAGGGGCGGCTCCGTGAGAGCCCGTGAGAGATGAGAGGGTTTGAAGGGTGAGTGAGACGAAGACCCCGGCCCTGCAATTCCGCTTCGACGGGCCAGAAAACGCTCCCGTGCTGATCGTGGGTCCTTCCCTCGGCACCACCTGGCACATGTGGGACCGCCAGGTTCCGGAGCTGGCCCGGCAGTGGCGCGTGCTGCGCTGGGACCTGCCCGGGCACGGCGGCGCCCCCGCCTACCCCGCCGGCTCGGTCGCCGAGCTGGCGGCCCGGCTGCTGGCCACCCTCGACGGCCTCGGCGTGCACCGCTTCGGCTACGCCGGCTGCGCCCTCGGCGGTGCGGTCGGGCTGGAGCTGGCGCTGCGCCACCCCGAGCGGGTCGCCTCACTGGCGCTGATCGCCGCCTCGCCCCGCTTCGGCACCCCCGACGAG
>NZ_JACADT010000002.1:0-64934 GCF_013421635.1 Streptomyces sp. UH6
GTGCGCCACGGGCTGCGCCGCGCCGGAGGCGACGGCCTGCCGGGTGGCCACCAGCTCCGCCTGCCAGGCGGCCTGGTCGTCCGGATCGGCGGCGGGAGTGGGGTCCGTGTGCCGCTCAAGGCGGTCGCGCTGGTACGCGCGCCAGCGGCGGGCGATGTCCACCGGCATGATCGGGTAGGGCGAGTTGAGGATGTGGGAGCGGGCGGCGACCCGGGCGTCCCAGCCGTGTGGGGTCACCGCAGGCACGTCCTCCAGGAGTTCGTACCACTGGCCGATCTGGTCACCGGCCTCGTGCTCGTCGGTACGGAGCAGCCGCGGGTCGAGGCGGCCGACGTAGGCGAGCAGGGCGCCGATCTCATGCGGGGTCATCGGGCGGCTCCCTTCGGGGTCGACTTCTCGAGAGCGGCGATCAGGGCGGCGGTGTGCGCCTGGACGCGCGTCATGCCCTTGCCTGCGGCGGGTGAAGTACCGCGTCCCTGGTGGGGCGAGTTGGGCGGGCCGAAGGGGGTGGGGGAGTGCTCGCGGGCGATCCAGGACCGCCAGTCGGCCGCCCAGGCCGCCGCAGGCCGCGGGGGGTGGCTGGAGCGGTGGGCTCGCCACTTCGCGTCGGCGGCACGCAGACCGTCCTCACCGAGCCGTTCGACGTGACCGTTCTGGAGGGCCCAGGTGTGGGTGACCTGGTCCACCTGCCAGTCGGCAGCCGAGGTGACAGCGGCACCCACACTGCTGTTCCTACGGTTCACCTTCGGTTCACTACGGTTCTGGGGGTCGGAATCCGTACCCCCCAGGTGTCGGAATCCGTACCCTCGGGGGGTCACATTCCGACGGGAGGGGTCAGATTCCTGCCCCCCACTCGCCAGTGCGGAGGGGTCGGATTCCGTACCCTCAACGCGCCGGATGCCGTACCGTCGCAGACCCTCGACCCGGAGGTCGGGCACCGGATGGGTCCAGGAGTAGACCGGCGGATCGCCCTCCGGATCACGCTCCCAGGCTGCTTGGAGCACGGCGAGATAGGCCGCAGCACGGGGCAGCCGGTAGACGGTGGTGCGCTGAGGGCCATCGAGGTCCTCGCGTTGCTCCAGTTCGCCGCTGCTCACCAGCTTGGTGAGAGCGGCACGCACCGCAGTGCGTGAGGCTTGGGTTCGCTCGACGAGACTGGACAGCGACGCCCAGGCGACGCACTGCTCGTCGGGCACCCGGTCGGCGATCGACAACAGGACCAGCCGGGCCGTTCCGCGGCTGGAGCTGTGCTCCCACACCCACTCGCGGGCTTCGGCGCTCATCGGCGGCCCCCCGTTCGCGGACGGGAGGCACGGCTCGACGGCTGCAGGAAGCCGCCGAGGCTTTCGGACAGGCCAGAGGGCATGCCACAATCCCCTTTGGTGTTGCCACGCTGAGACGCCCCTGGCAAGAGGTTCAGCGTGGTGATGGAGGCGATATCCGCCCTTCCCGGGGCGGTACTGCCATCAGGCGAGGTGTCCGGGGAGTTCCCGCTCCCTGGACACCGCCGCCGTACAGGGCTCTACGAAGCCCGGCGTCGGTGTGCGCGCAAATGACTCCTTCGTCTGGCCGGGCACCGCGCCCGGGGTCGACGAACATACGCGGAGCCCCGCGTCAAGATCCAGACTTGGTTCTCAAACCCTCCAGCAGATTCTTGTCTGCGTCGCTTTGTCGCTTACCTTCCGTATGTGGCCTCACGCTCGGGATGAGCACCGGGGTCTCCGGTGTTTACACCTGTTGACGACCTGCCGGGATCGTAAGTGATCACCGGTGACGCATGTCAACACCTGTCGACCCTGGTTCGCAATGTCCGGGGCGCTGTATGCATCTGTTGACAGTGGTGGTTTGATGGAGGGGCGTGCGTCTATGACGAGAGAAGAAGCGAGGTGTGGGTGATGAGCGAGGAGCTCGACGGGGAGCCGGGTGCGCTGGCACAGAAGATCGATCGACTGTTCCGCGTGATCCACCCCGAAGGTCGAGGGCCCTACTCCCTGCGCGAAGTGGCCCGCGGCGTCGAGGAGCGAGGCGGGCCGCGCATGTCCGCCAGCTTCCTGCACCAGCTGCGCACCGGGCGGCGCGACAACCCAGGGATCAAATACCTGAAGGCCATCGCGGACTTTTTCGGCGTCCCGCCGGCGTACTTCTTCGATGACGAGGAGGGTGCGCAGGTCCAGGCCGAGGTCACCCTGCTGGAGTCGATGCGTGACAATCAGGTCCGCTCCGTCGCCCTCCGCGCGGCCGGCCTTTCTGCGGAGACTCTCCGTACGGTTCAGGCGTTCATCGAGCGAGCGCGCGAACTCGAGGGATTGAACGCGACTGACCGCTCTTCGTGAGAATGCTCACGCGCCGCCCCAATGTGCGGCAGCTTTCGTAACCGGACAGATCGCTCAGGGGTGCCCAGACGGTAGAGGGTCGGCGGCTTTCCGTAGTGGGTATCTCCACGCAGAGTTCCGTTTTTCGCGGGTCCGGCCAAGCCTCTATGGAATCTTCGACATGTGGTCGCATAAAGTGCGCGCTGGGGGGCGCACAGCGAGCGCCTGCATTGCGCAGGTTGAAGATCATGGAGGCAGCGTTGCGCTCCCGGCAACGAATTGAGAAGTCGCCAAGGTGTCGGCCAGTAGGGAACGCGAAGGCAGACCCTTTGCTGGGCATAGCGATCCCTCGGCCGTTTGACCTGAACGCATTCTGTGCGGTTGTCTCGGCGCGCCGCGGGCGCCCCCTCTACATCGAGGATGTGCAGGGGGTCAACGGAGCCGACGACGAACTCTGCGGGGTCTGGGTTGAACTGGACACCGCCGACTACATATTCATCGAGGCGTCAACCTCGCCGCTGCACAGGGACCACATCGTCCTGCACGAGATCAGTCATATCCTCCTCGGGCACGCCTCCAGTAATGAAGACGGCCCGGGGGTCGATCTGAGCCACCTGTTCGTCGCCCTTCCGTCCGAGACAGTTCGGAGCGTGCTGGGACGAGCCAACTTCAGCAGCCCGCAAGAGCGCGAGGCCGAGCAATTGGCCAACAGGATAGCTAGGCTTGCAAAGTTGACTCCGTATCAAAAATCGCGGAACCCCGAACTTGACCGTCTTGCTGCAGGGTTGCTTGGTGAGAGCGCATGACGCAATTCGTGGGAATGATCGTTGTCACTCTTCTTTGGATCACAGTCGCATGGCGAGCGCTCAAAGTTTGGCGAAGGGGCCAGGATCGAACCCTTTGGTGGGCCTTCCTCGGCTTGGCCGTCATGATGACCTTGCGCCTGCCCGCAGGGAAGGCACTGGACGAGGCGCTAGGGATAGTCGACTTCTCGTACCTGCTGAAGCATCTCTTCGGCGGGATTCTAGCCTCCGGAGCCCTGCTCGCCTTCCTGCGGAAGGTCTCCGGATCGCCTGACGGCCCCTGGGCCCGGCGCCGCAGAATCGCCTTCTCGAGTGCCACCGCTCTGGTGATGTCGGTCCTCTTCTTCGCCGAACTGCAGCCGTACGAGACTCCGGTGATCTTCGCGGACACCGTCGCCAGCTACGCGTTCGTCGTCTACACCCTGCTGTTCCTCGGCTACCTCACCGCCTCGCTACTGGAAGGCATGAGGGTCTGCTGGCGCTGGGGTGGCAACTCCAGCGGGAGGGTCCTGGGCTGGGGCCTTCGAGTCGTCGGCGTCGGTCTGGCTGCAGGCGTGCTCTACGCGGTGATGAGAGCCGCGACCGTGACCACCCGCGTCCACGGGAACGGGGTATTCCCCGGCGCGATCGACGACTACCTGTGCACGGCTTTCCTGCTAGCCGCACTGGTGCTCATCGTCGTGGGAACGACCATGCCCGCCCTCGATGCGCTGAACCTTTGGAGGCGGAAGCGCGCTGCGCTCCTTGGGCTGCGGCCGCTGTGGCTCGACCTCACCGAGGCGATCCCGTCCGTCCGCCTCCACGCGACTCGCAGGGCCCTCGCCGAGCGCCTGGACCCGCGCGATGTGCACCCTCGTCTCTACCGTCGAGGCATTGAGATCCGGGACGCCGCTCTCTCGCTCAGCGGCTACGCGACGGTGGACGTCCTCGATCGGGCGGAGCTGCATGTTGAGGAACGCGGACTATTCGGCACCCAGGCCGCGGTCGCCGTCGAAGCCTGCTGGCTCGCCGCAGCCCGCCAGGCGAAGCTCAGCGGCGCCAAGCTCGACAACACCACCGAACACCAGCCCGCCGGCGGCGGCCGTGACCTGCGCACCGAGATCGCGGCCCTCACGCAGCTGTCGGAAGCCTATTACTCCCCGCTCGTCCGCGATTTTCTGGGCGCCGACCACCGCACGATGGAGAAGCAAGCGTGACCACCTTCGTCGCACCCCCGACCCCGACCTATGCCGAGGCGACCCCGCGCGTGAAGGTGGCCAAAGCGCTCACCGACCTCTTCGCGCCGGCCTACCTGGTTATCGGACTGCTCCTGGTCATCGGCTGGCACAGCACTGGCGGTTTCACAGGTGTCGGCTGGGGCCTCTTTGGTGCCTTCTTCTGCGGCATCGTCCCCATGGCGATCATCCACCTCGGTGTACGCCGCGGGAAACTCACGGACAAGCACATCCGAGTGCGCCGGCAGCGGATAGCACCGCTCCTCGCCACCCTGGCGTCCGTGGTCACCGGGATCGTCCTCCTGCACGTCTTGAGGGCTCCGCAGGAGGTCTTCGCCCTCGTCATCGCCATGCTCGTCGGACTCTCCAGTGCGCTGGTCGTCACCGTCTGGTGGCAGATCTCTGTGCACAACGCCGTTGCCGGCGGAACGGTGATGATCCTCCTCTTGGTCTTCGGCCAGTCCCTGTTGCTCCCTGCCATTTTGTTCGTCGTCGCCATGGGCTGGTCGCGCCGCGTCCTCAAGGCGCACACCGTGGCCCAGTTGATCTGCGGTACGGCCCTGGGGTCGACTGCTGCACTCGCGTTCACGCTGTTGCGCTGAACTGGGCCATCGGGTCCAGCGTGCCGCCGCTAGCGGGAGGGCTCACGCTGATCAGATGCGCTGCTGGGCCTGAAGCGGGCCGTCCCGCTCCTGCCTAAGGGCTGTCCCGTAAATGATCTCCAGGCCGTCTCCAGCATGGTTGGCCCGCCGTGCGGCCCGCTTGCCTATCCAGCGAGTGCAAGGTTGTGCAACCGGGCAATACCGAGCATGGCGTGGTGGACGCCGTCACCCCTGAGGCGGCAGTCGCGGAGGATCTTCCAGGTCTTCATGCGAGCGAAGACGTGCTCGACGCGGGCTCGGACCTGCTTGTGGGACTTGTTGTGCTCCTCTTTCCAGTTTGGGAGCTCGCTTTGGCCGCGCTTGCGGCGGTGCGGGATAACGAGTCCGGTACCCGGGTAGCCGCCGTCGGCGATCGTGACGGTGTTGCCCACGGCGGCTTTGGCGCCGGACTCCTCCCATGCCTTGCAGTCGTTGCGGCTCCCGGCAAGGGGTCGGCCGACCACGACGATCAGGCGGGTGTCGGCGTCGATGACGACCTGGTGGTTGGTGGAGTACCGGTAGTTCTTCGACCGCTCGGCGATGGTGTGGTCCCGGGTGGGGACCAGGGTGCCGTCCACGATGAGCACAGTGTTCTTCGCGAACCGCTTGCGGGGCTGGAGAGCGAGCATCGGCCCGAGGCTGTCGATGATGCGGTCCGCCGCCGACTTCGAGACCCCGAACAGTGGAGCGAGCTGGCGCATGGTCAGGTTCGTGCGCCAGTAGGCCGCGACCAGCAGTGCCCTGTCCTCCAGCGGAAGGCTCCACGGCCGGCCCTTGCGGACCGCGTCCGCACCCTCGCGCCGCAGTGCGGTCACCAGCTTGCCGAACAGGCGAGGAATCAGCCCGGTGAACGGGGCTATCCAGGACGGCTCCGACGCCGTGATCACACCTGACACGCCGAGATTTTCCCACCGTGTACGACGGCCCGCGGCACCCGTCAGTCGGGCAGGTTGCCGTTGCCTCCCAGATTGGCGACCATGCGCCGCAGGACATTGATCGTGGTCACGAAGTCGGCCGTGTCAATGCCTTCGTGCACCTGCTGATGCACACGCAAGTTGCGCTCCTTGGCCCGAACGCGCCCGCCCTCTCCCTCCTCGGTCAAAGTCATGAACCCTGCATCCTCCGCCAGCCAACCCCGGTCGACAAGGTCATCGAAGACACCGTTGAAGTCGATCCCGAGGTCGTCCCACTTCGCCAGCCGCTCGATCAACGCTGCGCGGGTCCACTTACCCGGCTCCCCGGCAACGTGGTTGAGCGTCCACCAATGCGGCTGTGTGAGGTCCTCCACCGCCAATTGCTCACGGAGGGCTCCGACCACCAGCCGGCACGCCACGCCAGTCCATGCTCCGATGGGCTGAGCAGCCAACTCTTTCTGCGAGTAATCCCTGAGCGTCACGCTCACGTGCCCCTCCTCGTGATCAATGGAATGTGATCACCGTAGAACCTCAGGTTCAGTTGAGGTCAAGGCAGTTTCACCGGCCGGTTTCCAGTGCCACGCGGCGGGCTGCGCTCTGGAGGCGCGGCCCCCAGAGCGCACTAACGGGACAGCCCTTAGGTGATCCCGCCGACGCGAACCTGTGCGAAGCCGTCGGCGAAAGATCTGCATTGCGTGGTCTCCCTGCCTCGGTGGCGTTCGATGGAAGGCACTGGGGTCGAGGCCGCGGGCGAGGAACAGATAAGTCCTGGCCGCAGTCGTGGATGGCAAAGGTTGACGACTCCCATAGAAGTGCCCCGGTGCTGCCTCCGGCTCCAGGCCGGTTTGCCTGGGTTGTCAAGCAGAACGGCGGGTCGTCAGTTCCTGGCGCCGGGGCCCGTGCGCGCACCGCTGCCATCAGGATGCCGCGAGCCCTGAAACGCCTTCGGTGCGTCACCCGAGCGGGTGGGTGGTGGTGCGGGAACGATACCGATGGTGGAAATTGCGCTTGAAATGATCGTTTTCTTGCACAGCGTGAGTTCGCGGCAATCATGAGGGACGGCTGATAACCCTGGACGGTGAGTGATGCCGGATACGCTGGCAACGAGATCGCCCAACAACCATGGGAAGTGACTGCTGTGACGACTGGTGCTGCCGTTTCCGACTTCTACTGCCACCAGGCGCTGTCTGGCCGAGTGCCGATCGAGACGGTCGCGGAGACGGAGCGGGCTCTCGCCTTCCACCACACCAACCCGTCGTATCCGGTGCACATCGTGGTGATCCCGAAGGAGCACGTGCCTTCGCTGACGGACCTCGGTAGCGCTGACCCGTGCCTGCTGCACGAGGTCGTCGGCTTGGTGCAGCAGGTGGCTGCGGAAGTCGAGAAGGAGCACGGTTCGTGCTCGGTGACCACGAACCTGGGGTATTACCAGGAGTCCAAGCACATGCACTGGCATGTAGTTTTCCGGGGCGAGAGCACCGAGCAAATCCTCGACACCTACGGTCACCACGACTGTTAATGCTAGCCGCGCCCGCGTCTGGCGGTTCGAGCGTTCATCGTGATCTGTGCGATCCGCGAGGCGGCGGCGTTCACCCGCTGCCGGTCGGCCTGCGGAAGGTGTGCGCCAATCGTCGGTGCCAGGGTTTCGCATGCCTTGGCCAATGAGGCGCCGCCGGTGAGTTGGTCGTCGTCCGGGATGACCTGGCACCGGTCTGGTCTGCGGGCGGCGTACTCGTGGGCGTTCTCGATCTGGTCGCCGCGGCTGACCGAGGCGGGCAGGGGGATGAGGACGGCCGGCAGATCGAGGGCCTCGAGTTCTGCCAGGGTCGTCGCGCCGGCGCGGCCGATGACGAGGTCGGCGAGGGCGAGGGCATCGGGCATCTCGTCGTGGAGGTATTCAAGCTGCACGTAGCCGGTCCGGCCGTTCAGGGCCGGATCCACGTTTCCGGTCCCGCACACGTGGACGACGGCGAACCGGGCGCACAGCGTGTAGAGCTGGGCCCGGACGGCGTCGTTGATGCGCTGCGATCCGCTGCTGCCGCAGAAGATGAGCAGGACTGGGCGACCGTCGGGGATCTGCAGCTGAGCCCGAAGACGCTTGGGGTCGCCGTTCGCGAGGTTGGTACGCAGAGGCAGGCCGGTGACCCTGGCCTTCTTCTGAAGCCAGCTCGGGGCGCCGGCTGGCAGCGGCGAGGAGAGGCAGACGGTGGTGGCAAGCCGGGCCAGGATCTGGTTCGCGAGCCCTAGGGTGCGGTCCGATTCGTGGATGACGAGGGGGATGCGGCATAGGACGGCCGCGATGCCGACGGGTACGGAGACGTAGGAGCCCTTGGAGAACAGGACGTCGGGGCGCTCACGCCGCATCGCCTTCACGGCGGAGAGGATCCCGCGGGTGACCGTGAACGGCATGGTGGCGTTGCTCCATGAGCGATGTCGGCGCAGCCCGGCTGACGGGATATGACGGAACGGCATCGCAGCGCGGCGAGCGTAGTCGTGTTCGATGCTGCCGTCGCGCCCGAAGAAGACGAGGTCGGCGCCCATGGTCTTCAGCTGGTCTGCGACGGCGAGGGCGGGCACGACGTGGCCGGCGCTGGCCCCACCCGTGATGGCAATCTTCATCTGCACCATTCTGTGATCGCGGCGGACGCGTTGGCGCGTCGATATCGGCAACGCTTTACCGCATTCCGTTCAGTTTCTTGAGTCGGGTCGGCTGGATTCGAACCAGCTCCTCGGTCACGCTTTGACCGTGCTCCACCCTTGAGCTACGACCCGTCGCTTTGACGATACGTAGCAACGTAGACGCCCCAAGCCGTATCGTCAAAGTGGGCGGAGAGATCCGGTCAGGCAGTCATCTGGGTTAGCCAGTCTTTTTTATTAAGCGGATTTTCGCTTTCGGCAGCGTTAATAGCGTCGCCGTCTCTCAGTGCATACGGGCGACGCTATTCGCTGTTTTCTGTGGGTGGATGGGCTGCTATCGGGCGGCGGTGATTTGGTGGAGTTGGCTGAATTCGGCGGTGGTGGTGCGGCCGGTCCAACGGTCGAGGACTTCGAACTCGTCGGCCGGGTGCTGGGGGGAGAGGACGACGGTGTGGGGGAGGCCGAGGAGGCGGGCGTAGCGGAGCTTGTCGCCGGTCGGCAGGGGCCGGTCGTCGACGAAGACTTGCAGGCCGTGGGCGTGCAGTTGCTGGGTGAGTCTGTCTGCCTGTTCGCGCATCTCGGCCTGGTCGGCGCGCAGGACGGTGAGGTGGAGGTCGGCGGGTCCGGTCCCGGGCTTCCAGCGGAGACCATGGCGGTCACGGTGGAGTTCGGCGGCGGTCTGCAGGCAGCGGGTGATGCCGATTCCGGAACAGGCCATCCACGGCGTGGCCGGCTGACCACTGGGGTCGGTGAAGGTGAGGTTCATGGGCTGGGAGTATTGGGTGCCCAGCTCGAAGACGTGGGCGACCTCGACGGCCCTGGTCTCGCGGTAGTGGCCTTCGCGGCAGCGGGCGCAGCGGCTTCCGTCGGTGGCGTGATGGAGGTCGGCGCCGTGCGGAGACAGGGCGGGCAGGCCGGGTGTGCCGTTCCACTGGACGTCCGTGCGCAGTCCGTCGCGGCCATCGGAGATCGAGAACCGCTCGAGGTCAGCTGCGGATTGGTCGTAGAGCGGCAGGACGCTGTCTGCCACGGCGGCGTCCCACGGGGTGAGCGTGTCGGCCTCCTTGCCGAGGAGAGCGGGGAGGGCGTCCTCGTCGAGGAGGCGGACGTGGACGGCTCCGGTGGCGGCGGCGACCTTACGAAGGCTGACCTGGAGGTCGGCGCGGACGGAGACGGTTGCCGCGCGGCACGTGCCGTCAGGGTGGGTGAGGGCGAGGGCGATGACGTTGACGACGGGGTCGCGGGGGGACGGCGGGGGCTGGGAGGCGACGACGGCGCCGTCGCCTCGGTTGCCGCAGTGGTCGCAGACGGCGATCGTGCTCTGACCGGTGTCGGACAGCACCAGGTGCTCGGTGCTGGGGCCGGAGGTGATGCTGCCGCCATCGGCCGATGCCTGGAAGACGCCGCTCAGCCCTATGCCCGTCAGGGCGGCGGTGACGGCGGTGTTGAGGAACTCGACCGATTCGAGCATCCCTTGCCGGGAGGCGTCGAAGGTGTAGGCGTCGGCCATCACGAACTCGCGTCCGCGCATTAGCCCGCCGCGGGGGGCGATCTCGTCGCGGAACTTCCTCGTGCTGAGCGAGAGCCGCACCGGCAGGTCGCGAAAGGACCGCAGGTGCTCGCGGACCACGGCGGTCGCGATCTCCTCCGAGGTGGGCGCGAGGCACATCTCCTCACCGTCGGAGGAGGTGACGGTGAGCAACGCGCCTTCCGCGCGGTAGGCGTCCCACCGGCCGGTCTCCTGCCACAGCTGACGGCTCTGCAGCGTCGGCGCGGAGAAGGTGAGGGCGCCGCGCTCCTCGAACGCGCGCCGGGCGATGGCCGTCAGCCGGTCGTGCACTCGCAGACCCAGCGGCAGGAGAGTGTGCACCCCGGTGGCGCCGGTGCGGGCGACCAGGCCCAGGTCCCGCAGCAGGTCGATGGTGGTGGCAGTCGCTTCGCCGGCCCGGGGGCGGACCGGAGGCCACATCCGGCTGGCGTACAGCGGTGTCTCGGTCACCGAAGGCCCTCCAGAACGGACCGGGACAGCGCGGCCAGTCCCTCGGCCGTGCCCGCGACGTCGTGCCGGCGTGCGTTGGCGATCGCGTCGGCGCGCAGGGTCTGCCGCCGTGTGGGGTCGGCGGCCAAGTCGTCGATCAGGACCGCCAGCGCGGCAGCATCACCGGGCGGGTAGCTCAGGGCGCCGGGGCCGAGGATGTCCTTCAGGCCCGGGAGGTCGCTGTACAGGACGGGCACGCCGTGGGCCTGCGCCTCGACGGCGACCAGCCCGTATGCCTCCAGTTGGCGGGTGGTGAACAACATGAGGTCGAAGTCCGGGAGGCGGGACCACAGCTCGTCGCGTGGGAGAAACGCCTCGAACCGCGCCCGGTCGCCGAGGTCCAGGTTGGCAGCCTGGTCCTGGAGGGCCGCGAGTTCGCTGCCGCTTCCGATGACGGTGAGCTGGTGCGGTTCTTCGGTCAGGGCGAGTGCTTCGATCGCGGTCCGGGTGAACTTGTTGGCGTCCAGGCGGCCCGCGTGCACCAGACTCAGCCGTCGGCCGCCGCCAGGTTGTGTGAAGGGCGCTTCCGGCAGGGGGATACCCCACGGCACCACGCTCAGACGGCTGGTGTGGCGGCCGTCGGTCAGCCGGTCGACCTCCGAGGCCATGGCCGGGGTGGGGACGACGAGGCGTTCGCTGGCGGCGGCGATCTCCCGAAGAGTGCTCAGGGCTTGGTCGTTCTCGGCGGCGGCGATGACGTCGGTGCCGTGGGCCACCGAGACGATTGGGATCCGCTGGCGTCTCGTCCCGGCTGTCCGGGCGAAGGCGAGGGACAGGCCGAAGCCGAGGTGCTGGGCGTGGATGAGGTCGGGGTGGTGTTCCTCGAGGAGGTCGGCGACCTCTTCGGTCAGGCGGGCGGTGTAGGTGTCGAAGGCGGGGCCGTAGGGCTGCTTCGTGGCGCCGAGCAAGATGGTGTCGGTGAAGCTGTGCTTCCAGGTGCCGCTGCCGGGGAGGCCGGCGAAGACCGTGCGGAAGCCGTCGAGGCGGGGGTAAACATCGCTGCACCAGATGGTGGAGCCGCAAGACGGTTCCATGGGCAGGTCGATGCCGGTGAGGATCAGGGGGAGGGTCATGCCGCGACTCCCTTCTGGGCGTGGGGCAGGTAGGTGCCGAACGAGGTGCGCAGCAGGGCTGCGGTGCCCGCCCATCCCAGTGTGCAGACGGCATCGATGACGGACATCCGCGGGAGGAAGCCCTGCCGCGGCCACGCCTGGGCGTAGGTGGGGTGCCGGCCGTTGAACTCGTTCCAGATCACGTCGACGCCGTGTGCGGCGAGGGCGGTGGTGTCGAGGTACTGCCGTGTGCCGGAGCCTGCCCAGAGCACCGTCTCCCGGGCGTGGGTACAGATGGCCGCCAGCCGCTCGGTCTTGTCCTCGCAGTCGATCTTCATGTCTGAGGTCGGCAGGATTCGGGCGCCAGCACCCAGCGCTGTGGCGATCTGGTCGATCAGGGCGAGGTTGAGGTCAACCAGCCACTGGTGGCCGGCTCCCAGGACGGGGCGAAGGACGTGCAGGGCCTCGTCGACGTGGGGGGTGCGGGCGTAGGCCAGGCGGATCCGGCGCAGGATGCCGTCCGGATCGAAGGCGGGCGCGATGCGGATGTCGCGGATGAGCTGTCCCGCGGAGCGGGCCACCGGCACGGTGATCAGCTGTGGCCCGTCGGCGGTCTTGATCGTGTTGCGGTTCTGGTAGCCGCCGTCGGTGTACTGGACGGAGTCGTACAGGGCGACGGTGTCGCAACCGATGAGGGCTTCGCAGAAACCCAGCCACGGGGCGAACGGCGGCTGCTCGATGTAGATCACGAACAGGGCTCCTCTCGCGCGGGATTGAAGGTGAAGGTGAGAAGGCTCGTCTCGAACGCCTCGAAGACACTGCCGTCGGCCGCCGCGGTGGGCCGCAGCCGCCAGGCGGCCTGCGCGGCCCGGTGCCGGGTGTAGTCCTCGTCCAGGTACCAGCGGCCGGACTGACTCCGGTGGGCCTTGAGGGCGAGGACCTTGTCGTCGAGGAGGGGGGTGATGTCGACCAGCACGGTGGGGGCGAAGCCGGAGCGGGGAGCGTGGGGTTCGCCGTGCAGCACGGTGTGGCAGGACGGGACGCGGGTGGCCGCGTTGGCGGCGGCCGTGCCGACGGCGAGGTGGTCCTGGTGGTCGTTGGTTGCCCGCGTGCTGTGCGTGATGAGTACCGTGCATCGGCGGCCGGCGAGTTCGCGTTCCACGGTGGAGATCAGGTTCCGGTCCGGTGCCAGGGCGCCGTCGGTCAGGCCAAGGAAGACGGTGTCGACGCCGGTCCCGGTCCAGGCCGCACGGACCTCGGTAGCCCGGTCGTCCTCATCGAGCCGGTGGCCGGCGTCCGCATCGGCCACGGAGACGCCGTTGGCACCGTGGGTGACGACCACGACGGTGGCCGCTGCGCCGGCGAGTCGGGCCTGGCGCAGGGTGCCGTAGCAGAGCAGCTCTGCGTCGTCCGGGTGGGCAACCACGGCGACCACATGGTCGCCGGGCCCGGCCAGTCGCTGGGCGGTGGTCACTGGACCGCCTCGAAGTCCCGGTGGATCTGTGACGGCCGGGGGCCGTCGGAGTCCTGGTATTTGCCGTCGTACAGCGTGATCTCACCCTCGGGTGTCCAGAACGTCACCTGCCCGATCAGCATTTCGGGGTAGACGCGGACGGGCTGGACAGCGTGCAGCTGGAGGGTGAGCTGCCCGTAGGAGCCGATGTCTATCAGGTCGGCCGTGACGTGTACGAACAGGCCGAGCCGTGCGACCGACGACTTCGCGCGGATGATCGGGACGTAGTGGTCGCTGCCGATCCGCTCGACGGTGGAGCCGAGATAGATACGGTCCGGCAGGAGAACCATGCCGTCGTCCGGCAAGGGATGCTCCTCGAAAGGATTCTCCCGCGCGCAGTCGAGGAGATCGTCGGTGTACCAGCCGATCCGCCTACTCAGGTGGAAGTCGTAGGAGTTCGGCTGGAGCAGGGCGGGGTCGAAGGGGTCGATGCGGATGCCGCCGTCCTTGACGCGCTCTCCGATTCTCGGACCGGTGAGGATCACGCGGCCACCTCCTGCCCGGTCAGCGCCGAGTGAGTGACCGCACCGGGCAAAGGGCTCGGCGCCCACGGCGCCGGGTCGCTGATCCGGCCGTAGTGCCCCTGGTACGGCATCCGGTCTCCGGCGGGGCGCCAGAAGGACACCTGCCCGATCCGCATGCCGGGGTAGACCCTGAGGAGCTGGACGACGGTGATCTCCAGGGTCCAGCAGTGCTCGGCACCGAGTTGCCCGAGGTCGGCGGAGATCTGCAGGAAGCAGCCGAGCCGGCCGACCGAGGAGCGTCCGATCAGGCTGGACACCCGCTCGTTACTGCCGATCCGCTCCACCGTGTTCCCGAGATAGACCACCCCGGGCCGCAGGACGTAGCCCTCCGGGGGGAGGACGACGGTGGTTGTCTCGGGTTCGCGGCGGGGGTCTGCCGGAGCGCTGGTGAGCGCCTTCAGGGTGTGGCCAAGGCGGTAGTTGTAGCTGTTGGGGTTCAGCAGCTCGGGGTCGAAGGGGTCGATGGTGATCTCCCCGGCCTCGACTGCCTCGCGGATGGCGGTCTGGGTGAGGATCACAGGGCACCCCCGAGCGGCGCGGCGCCGACGTACGCCTGCTTCAGCAGCCGCCGTGCGTCCGCGGGCAGGGATCCCTGGTCGTCACCGAGCGGCATCCGGCCGTGGGCGTAGCGGTGCTGGTCGAAGACGAGCAGGTGTCCGGGCCGAAGCCGGCACGTCGTGCGGGTCGCGTACACCGCGTCGACGAACCGGCCGAACGCGGCGGCCACCAGGGCGGGGTCGTCGTCCTCGGTGAGCTCGCCGCGCTCCAAGTGGGGCTGCATCTTGGCGGTGAACCTGATCGGCGTGGTGCCGTCGAGCCGGTCGGGCAGCACGGCGAAGGTTTTCAGACTCTCGCCGACGCCGTGGACGTCCCGGTCGGCGAAGTAGGAGAAGACGGATCGGCCCAAGAGCTGGCGGTCGTCCTCGCCGAGGGCCTCGGCGGCCTGCCACAGGTCGGCCAGCGCGGAGGCCCCTCCTCCGCGGGGGTCGTCGCGCACGCAGTACAGGGCGATGTAGCGGGGTAGAGCGTCGCGGTCGACGAGGTCGACGTGGAGGCGGTTCTCCCCGACGCCGTGCGTACGGCCGGGGTCGGCGTCCTCGCGGACGGCCAGGTCACTCCAGCAGCCATCACCCGGGTAGACGGTGAGGACCGGGCCGAGGCTGGAGAACAGGCTCAGGCTGAGCTCCACGTTCCGCGCGTGTTCGGCGCCGTCGAAGGCGACCAGGGCGCGGCCGCCACCGGGGCCGGTAAGGGCCTGGGCGAAGTGGTGAGAGGCGGACGGGCCGTGCGTCAGGTCGCGGCCCGTCAAGGTCAGCAGGTCGGTCATCGGGACTCCTGAGCGAGATCGATGAGAAGGTCGTGCAGGGTGCACGGCCGGTCGAGAGGGCGGAAGGCCAAGGCCAGGCGCTCGGCCAGGTAGCGAGTCGTGGCGACGCTGTGCAGCCCGGGCGGCGTAGCGGACGCGGTGACGTCCTCGCCCAGTTCTCGGGCCCGGCGGATCAGGTCCTCGATCTGGTGGCCGGCGTCGAGGACGACCAGTTCGCTGTCGAACGGCGCGCAGCGGAAGAGGTCCCGTCGGGTGACGGTGCCCGGCAGCCCGCTGCGCAGGGTGTACGTGTTGAGCAGAAAACTGCTGGTGGCGGCAGCGGCGCGGCCCCGGCTGGCGAGCCTTCGGGCCACGCTGTCCCGATCGGGCAGAGGCTTGTGTAGGGTGCCGAGACGTTCCGCACCCCAGGAGGTGAAGTCGGCGAGGTCCTTGTCCAAGCGGTCGAGGTCCGTCGCGACATCGGCGTTTCGGATATGGCTGACGCCTTCCAACCCGTCGCCGCTGATCTGTAGACGGAGCAATCCGTCTCCGGAGGCGGGCGGCTTCGCCACATGCCGCCCTCCGTCCGCCCAGTGCGACCACGGGGAGTGGCAGTGGGCGGCGATCACCGTCCCGAGCGGCCAGCCGGCTTCCTGGTCAGCAACATCGTTGAGGAAGCCGCTGTGGCTCACACCGATGACGAACTCGGCGCCCTCGCGGCGCAGCCTTTCCGCTTCGGAGGCGATCATGCGGGCGGTAGGGGCGCTGTAGACGAAGCCGGCGCGCTCCTTCTGAGGGATCGCCTCGAATGCCTGCTCGCCGAGGTAGCCCACCACCCCCACCGTGCGGGCTTTCCCTCGCAGCGTGAGCGCGCTGACCCACCTGCCCCGAAATGCGCTCGGCGGCCGCAGATTGGCGCACACGACGGGAGGGAAGCCAGCCGGGTCGGCCAGCCGCAGGAGATCGACCAGGTCGTGATTACCTGGAATCACCGCGTCGTACAGTTCCGTCAGGATCCGCTGCTCGATCCGGCCAGCGGAGAAGGCGTAGAACGCGCTGCCGGAGAAGAAGTCGCCCGCGTCGATCACCAAGGCGCCATTCATCTTGGCTTGGCGGACAGCACCCAGGGTGGTTTGCCCGTCGGGGAGCGCTGAGTGGAAGCAGGCTGTCGCGATCAGATCCTGCACGGCAGCACCTTCTCGATGGTCATCACCCGCAGCACTGTCGGTGCCGGCGGCCAGAAGTCCGACCGGGAGATACCGTCCACCTCCGCGACACGCAGTCGCCGTTCAGCGGCGGAGACTAAGCGGTCGCCAGCGGCACGTGGGAGGACCACGAGAGCTCCGGTCACGGCCGGAATGTTCAGCACATGGTCGATCAAGGTGAGCGATAGCGCTGGGTCGAACGGCATGATCGACACCAGGAAGCTGCGAGCGCCGGCACCACGTTCCAGGTCGACGTGCCGCACGTCCCCGATGGTGAGCCGCGCCCGGTCACCAAACTCGGTCAGTTGGCTCGTCAGTTGCTGCCCAAGACGCTCATCTTTCTCAATGGCCCAGATACGGTAGCCAGCCATGGCGATCGTCTTGGAGAGCGTGCCCAGCCCTGCACCCACCTCGATTACTTGCGTGTCGGCGGGTATGTCCACACAGCCCATGAGGCGGCGGGCGGTTTCCGGTGATCTGAGGAAGTGCTGGCCGAGGTCCGTACGCGTTTGAAAGCCGCGCGCGGCGATTTCGTCGGCCTGAGCGACGGGAGGTAAGGCCGATCTCTGCTGCATCTGCGGAGTCCTTTCGGAATGCTCCTGGCGACAGTGCCGCCGTTTCGAGAGTGACGTCGTATTGCTGTGCCCAGTCACAGGCGCGCAGGTTCGCTGAGACGATCGAGTCTCGGATAACTGAGCGTTCGGGCCTAGGAGTTGGCGGGAGTCCCGGTGGGAGTCCCGCTCCGTGACAGCTACGCTCGGGACCGGTGCTGCTGATTGGATGTGGACGTGGATGTGAACTCCCATCCCCTGGCCCTGGTACGTGCTGCTTGGGGAATGACCCGCGTCGACCTCGCCCGGGAAATCCGTGCCGTGGCGGCTCGTCGCGGCCTGCGGTCCGGATGCGACAAGGCGCGCGTCCTCAAGTGGGAAGCGAAGGGCGTCACGCCTGACCCGGATTCCCAGGAGTACATCGCCGAGGTGTTCGGGGTGCCGCCGGAGGACGTCGGCATCACGGCGTGGCCGAACTGGCTGCCCGACGCAGGTGTGATTCCCCTGGGGCCTACCAGCACCGTGCCAGCCATGAGAGAGGCAATGAGAGCGTCCATGGACCGAACCCGCCGCCGTGCCGTCCTTTCCGCCATCTCCGGCACGGCTTTGATCGCCCTCTCCGGTGCCTGGGCCTCCACCGACTCGTGGCTGGAGACCGCCGAACGGGCAGATGACACACGGATCGGCGAGGACGTCGTCGCCCTGCTGGAGGACACCGGGGCGAGGCTGGCAGCGCTGGCCACACAGGAGCGTCAGCACACCGCCCCGTTGATCGACGCCCATCTGGCCACCGTGACGGATCTGATCGCCGACGGCCGTTATGCGCCGCAGCTCGGGGTGCGGCTTCATGCCCTGGCCGCGAGCCTGTCCCAGACGGCCGCGTGGCACCGTTTCGATTACGGTCGGCATGGTGAGGCCGCCCGTTACTGGGTCGCCGGCCTGCACAGCGCTCACGCCATCGGCGACCGCGACATGGGAGCCGCTCTCCTCAGCGACCTTGCCTACCAGGCGTCCTGGCGCGGTGACCCTCAGACCGCGGTCCACATCCTGGAGCGCGCACTGACCCGTACGCACCACCCTGCTGCCCAGTCCCTGCTGCACCTCCGCCTCGCCCGCGCCTTGGCGGCGCAGGGTGACCGGCGCTCCACCTTGCGATCCATCGCTGCAGCCGAGCAGCTGCTCGGCGCCCCGGCTGCCGATCCCGTCCCCGCCTGGTGCTCCTGGCTCTCCGAGGCGGACCTCGCCGTCGATAGCGGACAGTGCCTCGCCGACCTGGGCGACATCCGCCGAGCAGATGGCCTTATTGAGGAGGGCCAAGCCCTGCTTCCGGGCAGCCGTGACAAGACGCGCGGTGTCTTCGCCGCGTACCGCGCGAGGACGTATCTCGATCTGGGGGAGCCCGACCTCGCTGCGGCTGCCGCGTCCGAGTCCCTCGAGCTCGCCCAACGCATTGGCGCCCCACGATGTGTCGAGCTGGTGCGAAGCCTCACTCCGCGCTTCGAGACCTTCCGGGAGGCAGAAGGCGTGTCCGAGCTGCTGGCCCGCGCCGCAGCGTGACACGCCCCAATCTCTGCAGCCCCGAACCGGATGGCCCGTCACGCGATCCCCCCAGGAAGGGGAGCGGACGTCGCGCCGTGGGCAAGGAAGTTGGCGGTGCGGGCGCTGCCATCGGCGGCGGGACGCCCAGGGCTCAAGGGCACCTGGCAGTCGATCAGCGGAGCCAGACCAGGTCTGCGCTGGGAGGGGATGCGCAGCCGGGTGACCTGCATCCCGTCGACGCCCTTGCCGGGCCTGACGGCCTGCCAACCAAGATTGCCCAGGTGCTGAATCAACCGACCGCGATCCGTGTTCCGCCCGCTGACGAGCGGCGGGGCCTCCGCGCGTACCCACGGCTTGCCGAGTCGGGCGGTGTAGTCGGCAGCCCACAGGGTCATCAGCCGGGCGGTGCCCGTATAGGCGGGCAGGCTGTGGGCCAGGGACAACAGCAGGCCGGGCTCGTCGCCGTCCTTACCCCAGTGCGCCGAGTCGGCCGGCTCCCGGTGCAGGCGAAGACAGCCGATCATCACCTCGTCGCCCTCGGTGTCGTACTCGTACAGGCCCACGGTCTCCCACGCGTCCTGCCGGAACAGAGTCGCCGCGTCCGGCAAGAGCGCGCCGACGTGCCGCGCGGTCAGGGTGCGCATGCGTTCCTCGGCGACGGCCGCCGCCTCGGCCCGCGCAGCGGGAGTGGTGAGAGGCCGCATCTCGTAAGCGGAAGTCGCCAACACGGATTCGGCCCGCCACGCGGTCACTGCGCTGCCGCCCTCGCTCACCGTGCCGCCTCTGTGTCCCGCAGGGAGAGCGGGACCTCGGCAGCGTCCGCCGGGCTGCCGGGCGGCGCGGTGCTCGCGCCGGCGTAGGCGGCGGCCTGATCCGGTGCTGCCGTCGGCACAGCACCCACACCGTCACCAGGGGGAAGGGGAGGGGCATCCGGTCTGGCTGGGGCAGTCGTCATCAGGTCTCCTGGGTGGACGGTGGTCTGGAGAAGGGGCGGGAAGGGGCGCGGGTGGCAAAGCCAAGAGGGTGCGGCGTCGCGCCCGTGACGCTTACGGTGTGGCGCTCGTCGGTCCCCCGAGGAGCCCCTAAGCGTGGGCGCGCCTGGTTAAGTCGACAGAGTCGCGATCTGGCGATCGGCTTTGCCCGTGACAGGCAGCACGGCAATGCGGCGCTCTGCCGAAGTGAGACGGAGGAGCGCCTGGCCGGTGATCTTGTCTGGTTCCACGCGGGCGAGTACGTCCAGCAGCGCGGCACCCAGGCAGGCGGTGCGCCACGTCCGCTCCTGCGGGGACGCGGGAAGGGGAGCGATGGCTGTCGCGGCGGCCCGCCGGACCGCTGTCTGCGTTTCCCGGTCGAGGTCGGTCAGGGGCGTCGCCGCAGACAGCAGGCCGGCAGTCGTCCTCTGCAGCGTGCGGAAGACGTGCCGTAGCTCGTTCGGTGAGGGGACGACCTGGTGGAGCCACAGTTGGTGAGCGGCTGCGGCAGTCCTCCGGATATCCGCTGCTGTCTCCGCCGCTGGCGCGGGCGGGAGCTGCGTAATCACGGACTGGACGTCGAGCGGTTGAGCGGCCGCGGTGGCGGCCACCGTCGCATGGCCGGATGCAACCGTCAGGAGACCGCTGTTTCTGAGCTGGTGCACCGCTGCAGTGACGTGCGCTGTGCTGGAGACGAGGCTGCGGGCGAGATCCGGGCGTCGGGGCAGACGGCGTCCTGGCGGGTAGACGCCGTGCTCGATGAGGGCGGTCAGCCATCTTGCGACCGTCTCCGGACGGCTGGCGGCCGGCGCGGGAGCGGCTACGGAGGCACGGCCGGAGGACGACAGGGTCACGATGCCCGCGTCCGCCAGGTCGCGGAGGGCGAGTTTCACACGTTCCGTTGGCGCGCTGAGTTCCACGGCGATCTTGTGTGCGGCCAGTCGCTGCCCTGGCCAGTGCTGTTGGTCCTTGATCGCTCGATGGATCTGGTCCGCGATCTCCGCCACCTTCGGGCCGGGCTTCTCCGCCTCGATGAGCACACGGAAGAGGTCCACCCCCTTGCCGCGCAGCGTGACCAGCCGGTCGAAGGTCGGCTGGGCGATGCGTCTGTCCACGGGCTCGGCCAGGGCGGCGAGCAGGTGCTGCCACCGCGTGCTGTCGGCCGGGGAGCCGACGGCTTCGGCAAGCCGCTGGCGAGCGAGGTCCAGCCAGGGCGCTACCGCGTCCCACACCGTGTGATAGCCGCGCAGGACCCGGGAGGCCGGGACGGGGTCGAGCTTGGCGGTGTCGAGCTGGAAGCGGCGGGAGGCAGCCCGAAGCTGTGCCTCGCGGGACGCGACGGCGTGTTCGGCGGGTGGGGATGCTGACTGGTTAGGCGCAGCGCTCATGGAGGGGCCTTCGGATTGGTCAGGATGCGGTCGGCGGGCCGGAGCCGGTGTGACCGGAGGCGGTCACTGCGTGGGGCGGGGACAGGGCCCCGCGCCACCCAGTGCCTGTTGTTCGGCCTCGTGCTTCTATCGGGTGCCGTGCAGGCGGACGAGCAGGCGTTCGTGCCCGTTGCTGATGAGGGAGGGCACGGGGCGCAGCTGATCGGCCGGGACGGCGAGGGTCATGTCCGGGAACTGCTCGAAGAGCTGTTTCAGTGCGGTGGCGACCTCGATGCGGGCGAGGGGGGCGCCCAGACAGAAGTGCACACCGTGGCCGAAGGCGAGGTGGTCCTTGTCGGCCCGGGTGAGATCGAAGTCGTCCGGGTTGGGGAGGGACGGGTGGCGGTTGGCGGCGGCGTAGGAGGCGAGGATCGGCGCTCCCTTGGGGATGACCTGTCCGTCGGGGAGAGGGACGTCGTTGACGGCGTAGCGCAGGGGCAGGTGTTTCACCGCCGGTTCGAAGCGCAGGGTCTCCTCGACGACGTCGTTCCAGCCGGCACGGCCTTCGCGGACGTGGGCGAGCTGGTCGGGGTGGGTGAGCAGCGTGGTGATGGCCTGGTCGATCACATTGACGGTGGTCTCGTACCCGGCGCTGATCATGAGCAGCAGGGTGTCGCGCAGTTCGTCGTCGGTGAGGCCGCGGTCGTCGCCTTCCTCGTCGCGGGCGGCGATCAGGAAGGAGGTCATGTCGTCGGCCGGGTTGAGGCGTTTCCGCGCGATGAGTTCGTCGAGGAGCTGGTAGAGCACGGCGGTGTTCGCGGTGGCCTCGTCGCTGCTGAGGGTGGTGGTGAACACGCCGTCGACGACCTGGCGGAAGGCGGTGCGCTGGTCCACGGGCACGCCCATGAGCTGGGCGATCACCGTGATGGGCAGCGGGTAGGCCAGCTTCTCCCGGAGGTCGACGACCTCGTCGCCGGCGTTCGCGATGTCGTCGAGGAGGTGTGTGACGATGGCTTCGACGGTGGGGGCGAGCGTGCCGATGGGGCGGGCGCTGAAGGCGGGGGAGATCATCCGGCGCAGGCGCCTGTGGTCGCCGCCGTAGGCGGTGAACATGTTGTGCACCGAGACCCACAGGGCGAGCGGCCAGGTCGGGGCGACAGCGTCGAAGTCGGGCCAGTGGGCGCGGGCGTCCTTGGACACGTCCTGGCTCACCAAGAGCTGCTTGAGGAGGTGAGGGTCGGAGATGGACCAGGCGGTCACGCCGAGGACGTCGACGAGTGTGGCGGGGCCGCGGGCGTGCAGGAGGCGTATCTCCTTGTGGTGGCGGCGCCCGGTGGGGTCCAGGGGCAGGACGGCGGTGGATGCGGACATGGGGATCTCCTTCATGCCGTGGCGGTGGGGAAGCGGACGGGGAGGCTGGCAAGGGCCCGGTGGAAGGGCCCGGGCCGCCAGAGAAGTTCGTCGGGGCTGCAGGCGAGGTCGATCTCGGGCAGGGCGTCGAGGACGTAGTGGATCGCCGTCTCGGCGATGAGGTAGGCGTGGCCTCGCGCCGGGCAGCTGTGAGGGCCGGCACCCCAGGACAGGTGAGCGCGGTTGCCGAGCGCGCTTCCGATGGACGGGTCGGTGTTGCAGGCCGCCATCGAGATGACCACCGGCTGGTGGGCGGGCAGGTGGTAGCCGTCGAAGTCCACGGGCCGCGGGGGGTAGGACATGCAGAAGTTGGCCAAGGGCGGGTCGCGGTACAGGATGTCGTCGAGGGCTTCGCGCACGGAGGTGTCGCCGCCGTGCAGGTCGCCGGAGAACTGCGGGCTGGTCAGCAGCCGCAGCAGGACGTTGACGATCAGGTGGGTCAGCGGCTCGATGCCCGCCCCGTACAGGGTGATGACCTGGTGGACCATCTCCAGGTCGTCGAGTCGGGTGTCGTGGGCCAGCAGTCGGGTGGTCACGTCGTCGCCGGGTGTGTGGCGGCGCAGGGCGACGAGGTCGGCGACGGCCTGAGCCAGGATCTGGTTGCCCGCCGTCGCGTTCACCCCGTCGAAGATCTTCGCCATCCCGTCCGCGATGCGGTGGCCGATCTGGTCGGGGCAGCCGAGCAGCTCGCTGAGGACCCGGAAGGCGATGGGCCACGCGTACTGAGCCAGGAGATCGGCCGAGCCCTGATGGAGGAACTCGCTGATCGTCTCGCGGGCGACCTTCTCCACCAGGAAGCGCAGGGCGTGCTGGTCGACGGCGTCGAGCGCCGCGGTGTTCGCCGCCCGGTAGCGGGCGTGTTCGGAGCCCGCAGAGCGCAGGGCGTTGGGGCGCCACTCCATCATCGGCCGGACCGGGCAGGTGTCCGGGATCGCCGCCTGCCACGCGCGGGGGTCGGCGGGAAACCGCATCGGGTCGCCGAGGATGCGGCGGGCCTGCTCGTAGCCGACGACCAGGGTGGCCGGCACGCCGGGGGCGAGGTCCACGGGTACGAGGGGACCGAATTGTTCGCGCATACGCCGGTAGGCGGCGTGGGGGTCCGAGGCGAAGTCGTCCTCGTACAGGGGGATGCGGTAGGTCTCGGCGCTGCTCACGGTCGGTGCTCCAGGGACGGGAGGGGGCGGGTGACGTATTCGGCGAGGGCGATCAGGGCCCGCAAGCAGGAGCCGAACTCGCGGGCGTCGCATTCGGTCAACGGTGTGTGGGCATCCAGGGCGAGGGCCTGCCGCACCTCCGCGAGGGGGTAACGGGGGGCGTCGTCGAAGAGGTTGATGGCGACCGCGTACGGCGTCCTCTGGGCTTCGAGGAGGCCGAGGATGTCGTGCGAGGAGTCCAGGTCGCGGGTGTCGGCGAGGACGAGCGCGCCGAGGGCGCCCTCGGTCAGGTCCTCCCACAGGGTGCGGAAGCGGACCTGGCCGGGGGTGCCGAACAGGTACAGCACGAGCTGGTCGTCGAGGTGGATGCGGCCGTAGTCCAGGCCCACCGTGGTGGTGGTCTTGTCCGGGGTGCCGGCCAGGTCGTCGACGGTTGTGCTGGCCCGGGTGATCGGCTCCTCCATGCGCAGGGGAGCGACTTCGGAGACGCTGCCGACGAAGGTGGTCTTGCCCACGGCGAAGGCTCCGGCGATCACGATCTTCGCGGAGTGCGTCACCGTGGGCTGGACGAAGTCCACGCCGCTACGCGAGCGCGCGAAGTCCATTGAGCACCCTTTCCATGAGAGTGACCTCGGGCTGGTCGGTTGCGGTGGAGGCGGGGGCGGCGAGCAGGCCTTGGTCCATGAGGTCGGCGACGAGGATCCGTGTGGCCGACGGGGGGAGGGCCAGGGCGGCGGCGATGTCCGCTACGGCCAGGCCGCCGCCGTGGGAGGGCGCGAACAGGGCGAGGATGCGCCGGGCGTCCGGTCCGAGACCCTGCCGGGTGCCGGTCGCGGCGAACACCAGGGTCTCCAGGCGGACGTCGTGACTGGGCCGGGTGCGTCCGCCGGTGCGGATGTACGCCCTGACCAGATCCGGGTCCTGCCGCACGTTCATGCCCGCGGGACTTCCGCACCGCCGGCGGCCCGGGCGTCGACGTCCAGCTCGCGGCCCACGCGGGAGGCCAGGCTGTGGGCGGCCTCGCTGACCAGTCCGATGTCAGCGTTCGGCCCGTCCGTCTTCACCACGAGCATGGAGTGCTTGCCGGCCTGGGTGATCAGGGTGATGTGCCTGTCCGCCTCGATGAGGACCTGCCGCACCCCCTGGCCTTCGGTTTCCTGTGCGTAGGCGCGGGAGGCGCCCCGCAGTGTGGCCGCCACGGCCGCGAGCTTCTCGGCCTGGTCGCGGTCCAGCTCGCCGGTGTGGGCCTGGAGCATGCCGTCGGAGGAGACCAGCAGCCCGAAGTCCACTCCGGGCACCTTCGCCAGATCGGCGAGCAGCCAGCCGAGGTCCGTGTGTTGCGTCATGAGGAGTGTCCTTCGTCGGTGGAGGAGGGGCGGAGGGGGGATTCGCCGTCGCGGGCGCGTCGTGTGCCTGCGGCCCAGGCCGCGATGACGCTCGGCCGTCCCGGCTCGACGGCACGGGGCCGCGGTGGCGGGGCCGCGGCGGAAGCGGGGTTGCGTGTGCGCATGGTGAGTCCGCTGGCCGTCGTCCGCGGAGAAACCTGTGCGTCGGCCTGCCCGGGGACCGAGGGCACCGGCGCGAGCATGGGAACACCGGAGGGCTCGGCCACGTGCCGGGCCTCGGGCTCAGGCTGCGGGGCCGGGGCGGCGGTGAGGAGGTTCTTCGGGATGAAGAGCAGCGCCCGTGTGCCGAGGAAGGCGTTCGGCGCCTCCAGGTCGACGCGGAACCCGTACGCCTGGGCGAGGGCGGCGGCGACGCGGAACCCGGTCTGCGGGTGCTCGCCGAGTTCGGTCAGGTCCTCTCGGCGGTTGCCGGACAGGATGTCCCGGGCCTGGTCGAGCTGTTCAGGGGTCATGCGCAGTCCGGCGTCGTCCACCAGGACGGTCACCCCGTGGTGTCCCTCCTGGAAGGACAGCTGCACGGTGGCGTTGGGCGGCGAATAGCGCAAGCCGTTGTCCAGCAGCAGCGCCAGGGTGTGGACGACGGGGCCGACCGCCCGACTGGTCACCGCCGTCGGCAGCTCCTGGGCGCGCACGCGCTGGTAGTCGCCGACGTAGCCCATCGCCGCCCGCACGACGTCGGTCAACGGGGTTGCCGGCCACCGTCGTGTCAGCGTGCCGCCGGCCAGCACGGTCCAGCCCTGGGCCGCCAGCAGCATCTGCTGCACGGTGTGATCGATGCCGACCAGCGTCTCGAACGCGCCGTCGTCCTGGTGCCGGCGCACCCCCTCGCTGACCTGCCGACCCACCTTGGCCGCCATTCCGACGAGCGAGGAGGACACACTGCGCACCGCCGCACGCGTCGCGCTGACCGCGGTCGACCGGACACGCTCCATCTCCTCGAGCACAGCCGCGTGCACCTGCTGGACTTCCTCCACCGCCGCGGCCCGAGCCTGCTCCGCCTGCGCGCGGGCGTCGGCGCGGACGTCGTAGACGACGGCCTGCACGGTCTCACCGGCGCGGGCGGCGACCTCGGCCAGCCGCCTGCCGACGGCGGTGCCGGCCAGCTCGCCGGGCAGATGCAGCGGAGCGTCCTGTCCGCCGGTCTGTCGCATGCGGGGAATCGCCTGCTGCGACAGGTGGTCCAGGGCGTGCTCGACGGCCTGCTGCTGCCGGGCGAGTCGCCCGGTCTCCCGGGCAGCCGCCTGCCAGCGACGCCGCATGCGCCACCCCCACAGCAGCCCGGCGAAGGCCAAGGCACTCAGGACGGTCACGACGATGTGCATCAGACCCCCACCGCCGTCAGCGCCGCTTCGGCCACGACGGGGACACCTGCGCCCAGCCGCTGCAGCAGAAGCGCCGACTCGTTCAGCCCCATGTGGCTGAACGCCTGCGGGAAGTTGCCCAGTTGACGTCCGGCGACGGGGTCGTACTCCTCGGCGAGCAGCCCAAGGTCGCTGCGCACGGTCAGGAGGCGGTCGAATAACTGGCGGGCCTCGAAGAGGCGGCCGGTCAGAGCGAGAGCATCGACCATCCAGAAGGAGCAGAGGACGAAGGCGCCCTCGTCACCGGCCAGGCCGTCGACACCGGCCACGGCGCCATGGGTCGCGTATCTGCGGACGAAGCCGTCCGGCGAGGACAACTCCCGGCGGACCGCGTCCACCGTCCCCACCACCCGCGGATCGTCTGCGGGCAGGAAGCCCACGCGAGGGATCAGCAGCAGGGCGGCGTCCAGCTCGGCCGAACCGTAGGACTGCGTGAAGGTGTTGCGCACCGGATCGAAGCCCTTCTCACAGACTTCGTGGTGGATCGCCTCGCGCAGTTCCATGAGGGCGACCAGGTCGACGTCCAGCGCGCCGGCCTCGGCCAGGCGGATCGTCCGGTCGACCGCGACCCAGGCCATCACCTTCGAGTGCACGAAGTGCCGTCGCTCCCCGCGGATCTCCCAGATGCCCTCGTCCGGCTCCCGCCAGCGCTCCGCGAGACCCTCGATCAGGCGACGGTGCAGGACCGCGGTGTTCCCGCAGTGCGCCACGCCGCCCCGGTGAGCGAGGTAGAGGGTTTCCACCACCTCGCCGTACACGTCCAGCTGCAGTTGGTCCGCAGCGGCGTTCCCGACCCGCACCGGCGCCGAGCCCTCGTACCCGGGAAGCCAGGGAAGCTCCCACCCCCGCAGGTCACGCTCCCCCGTCACGTCGTACATGATCTGCAGCTTCTCCGGATCGCCGGCCACCGCCCGCAACAGCCACTTCCGCCACGCCCCGGCCTCCTGCCGGAAACCCGTGCCCAGCAGTGCGGCCAGGGTGGTTGAGGCATCCCGAAGCCAGGTGTAGCGGTAGTCCCAGTTCCGGCTGCCACCGATGGCTTCCGGCAGCGAGGTGGTCGGCGCGGCGACGATGCCTCCGCTCGGAGCGTAGGTGAGCGCCTTCAACGTGATCGCGGACCGGATGACTGCCTCGCGGTCGGGCCCGTGGTAGGAGCACTGCGCGGTCCAGTTCCGCCAGAAGGCGAGGGTCGCATCCAGCGCGGCGACCGGGTCGGATACCTCGGGTGCGGCACCGTGCGAGGAACCCCAGGTCAGCAAGAAGGCGACACTGGCACCTGCGCCCACGGCGAAGGAGCTGACGATCACGCCGTCTTTCTCCCGCTGCTCAACGGGGCTGTCGAGCCACAGCGCGTCGGCGCCGGCCTCGGCGATCACCCGCCCGTCCACCGGGTGGATCCACGGACCGACCCGGCCGTAGCCTGGCCGCGGCCGCAGCGCAGACGTCATCGCCACCCGGCCCGAGATACCCTCGACGATCCGGATCACCTGCGGTGCACCATGGCGCGGGGGCATGAAGTCGGTGACCCGGGCTGAGCCTGCCGGCGTGCGCCACACCGACTCCAGGACCAGCGAGTCCACGAGATAGCGGCGCTTGGTCACCGGCTCTCCGTCAGCGGTGCCAGTGGGGGCTATGCGCCAGGTGCCATGCTCTGGCGTGCCGAGCAGAGCGGCGAAGACCGCGGGCCGATCGAAGCGCGGCAGGCACAGCCAGTCCATACTGCCGTCCTGGCTGACCAGGGCGGCCGTTTGCATGTCACCGATGAGGGCATAGTCCTCGATCGGCGGACGGCGGGCTGGCAACGAAGTGCTCATGAGGTGCGGGCTCCTGGTGAGGCGAAGAAGGTGTCGGACGCGGGGGAAGTCGAAATCCAGGTGCGGTGCGGGGCGGCCGCTGAGGCGGCGGGGGATCGATCACGAGATGTCCTCACGTGAGGGGGGCGACTGCGAGCGGCACGGGCTCCGGTGAGGGGCTGCCGGCCGCCGGACCGGCTGGGCTCCGGTAATCACCGGTGCCAGGGAGGCTCGCTGAGAGGAAGGGACGCGGTCCGTCGGCGTGCCCGGGCCCACAGCACGCTCGCCGTAGAGGACCAGCCACGCCATCGAGCCGATGATCAGCACGATCAGCGCTGCTCCGGTGACGGTCATGACGGGGGAGTGGAGGCGGCCAGGACCAGGCAGACGAGAGCCGTGACGAAGACCGCTCCGCGCAGCGCATTGATCCCCGCTCCACCGAGGTCGGACAGGTGCCGGCCGTTGAGGTACGGAACTGTTCGCCCGCACACCAGCCACGAGGTCCCTGGTCGCTTCGGCGAGCGACAGCAGATACACCCTGCTGTCCATGTAGCCCTCGGGCACGCTGTCCGCGGCGAGACGCTGCGCACGCCGAAGCTCTGGTGCCTCGGGCGGGAGCAGCACTGCTAGCACGCAGACGTGGCCGCGCAGACGCAGAACCAGGTCCGTCACATCGGCGGCGCTTTCGGGCACCGGTGAGTCCTCACCCAGGACGAGCGTCACCGTCTCCATCGCGGCCACCGTTACATCGCGCTGGCCGCTCGACGCGACCGTTCCCTCCAGCTCGCCTCGATCACGGCGTTGGCCTTCCTCCCCACGAAGGGCCAGCAAAGGGCGCATGGAGCAACTCCTGTTCAAATCAAGCCAACTTGCGCGGCGAACGGGATGCCGCAGCGGCGGCTGACGTGCAAAGTGGGTGATCGGATCGCTACGTTGAGCGAACCTGGAATCCCGGCCGAGCGGTATTCCCATGCGGCCGCCAAGGCCGCCAAAGGCGCCAAAGATCATTTCCGACCCGAGGGGCAGTCCATGGCCCGCACACGCAACGTCGCTCTCGCCGCGCTCCTGCGGGAAGCGGGCTGGTCCCAGCCCCAGGCAGCGGCCGCGGTCGCACGAGTGGCCGCGGAGTGTGGCGCCCGTGAGCTGGAGGCCGTCTCCCGGTCGCACATCTCCATGTGGGTCCTGGGGACGAGACCGAGCGGGCAAGCGCCGCATATCCTGCGCGAGACGCTGTCCCGCAGACTCGGCCGCCGCCTCACCCTGGCCGACCTGGGGCTGGAGGACGAGCCGGAAGGCACGCCCGACAGCAGCTTCGACTGGAGCGTCGACCCCGTGACCGTGCTGGCCGAGCTGGGAAGCGACGACCTCGATATGCACCGACGCAAGCTGCTGGCGACCACTGCGTACTCCGCCGTCGGACTCGCACTGCCCGCCGCCTCGTGGTGGGCGGCGGCCCCCGCGGCAGCGGCGCAGCGCCCGGCTCTTAGCCAACGGCAGGTGTCGCAGACAGACATCGACGACGTCCGCGCCCTGACGGCCTTCTACTCCGCCCGCGATCAGCAGCGCGGTGGCGTCCTGGGCCGCTCGGCCCTCGCCGGCCACCTGCGCGATGAAGCCGTGCCCCTGCTCGGCAGCCGCTTCCGCACCGAGCAGCTCCGCCGCAACACATACTCGGCCGTCGCGGA
This sequence comes from Streptomyces sp. UH6, assembly GCF_013421635.1. Taxonomy (NCBI): domain Bacteria; kingdom Bacillati; phylum Actinomycetota; class Actinomycetes; order Kitasatosporales; family Streptomycetaceae; genus Streptomyces; species Streptomyces sp. UH6. The sequence continues at coordinate 29,397 of NZ_JACADT010000002.1, forward strand.
GTTGACCTACCTCGCCGGCTGGATGGCCTTCGACGCCTCCGAGCACCGCACCGCCCAGCGCTACCTCACCCTGGCCGCCCGCATCGCAGCCGAAGCCGACGACGGACCACTCGGCGGCCACATCCTGCGCGCCCTCGCCCACCAAGCCGTCGACCTCGGGCACCCCCACCGAGCGCGCGACCTGGCCGACGCTTCCATGTCCCGAGTCCACTACGGCCAGGCCAGCCACCGTGAGAAGGCCCTGCTGGCGATCGTCCACGCCCGCGCCCTCGCCGCCGACGGAGACCGCGCCGGCAGCCTCGCCGCCATCAGCCGCGCCGAACGAGACCTCTCCCACGCCCAAGGCGAGGCGCCTAGCCGCGTCGAGTTCTTCCAGGAAGCCTCGCTCGCCCACGAAACGGCCTGCGCTCTGCGTGACATGGGCCAGCCGGCAGACGCGGAGAAGCACTTCAAGCGCAGCGTGGCAACCCGCCGCCGGCAGCAGTACGCCCGAACTCACAGCGTCACCCTCGGCTACCTCGGTGCCGTCCAGGTGCAACAAGGCCGTCTCGACGAAGCATGCGCAACCTGGGCCCAGGCGCTCGACGCCATGTCCGGTGTCCAGTCCGGCCGCGCCCGAGACGTCATCGTCCGCATGCGAAGCGACCTCTCGCCCGTCCGACAACGAGGCGGGCGCCACGTGGCCGCTCTGGACCACCGAGCGCAGGACATGCTCCGAGCCATAGGGTGACCGCGGCGCAGCTAAGCAACCGCGCGCGGCAATCGCCGAACACACGAACACAAGGGAGAGGGACGGGCACCGATGACGACGTACGAGGTGGAATCGATCGCAACAGTCGTCGGAGGCCACACCCGCGTTCTGGACGATTACCAGGGCGGCATTAAGTCGATCATCCGCCTCAATGACGCGTATCCCCTCGAAACCCTGCAAGGTATCGAGGAGTTCTCCCATCTGACCGTGACGTGGCGCTTCCACCTGGCGCACCCGGACGACGTTCAGCTCCATGCACGAAGCCCGCGGGGGAATCCCGCCTGGCCGGCGACCGGAACGTTCGTCCACCGCAACCACCGGCGCCCTAACCAACTCGCGATCAGCTACCCGCGCCTCCTCGGCGTGGACGGCAGAAGCCTCGTGGTGACGGACCTCGACGCTGTCGACGGGACCCCGGTAATCGACGTGGCTCCGTACTTCGAGCAGATGGGTCCGCGTGGCCCGATCCGTCAGCCCTCGTGGCCCGGCGAGATGCTGGCGTCTTACTGGCTGGCCGCTGAGACCCGCCAGTGACGCCACCTCCTGCCAGATTGCCGACAGGCGAATCAGTTGGGCGATCACGAGTGCCTGCTGCACCACGCAATGTCCTGTGTAGGAGAAGTGCGGCGCCAGCCGGTGACTGCCGGGCAGCCGCTGTGAGGGTGCGGTCAGGCCGTAGTCCGCTGCTTGCGGAGTGAGGCCGATGGGGTTCGGAGATGCGCTGTCGGTCACCCAGCCTGCAAGGCTCCGGTCGGCCAGCGTGGCGGATGGCCAGCGCACGCTGCTGATCGCGTCGCAGTCGCTCCCCGGTCGGAGGTGCCACGTCGCAGGTCTGCCCACGATGGTCCCTGTGCGAGTGGGCTGCAGGACGGGGCGGAAAGGCGCGCGCCCCTGTGGCCGGCCTGCCAGCCGCACTGTGTGCCGAAGCCCGGTCACGGCTGGTGGGCATTCGTCGACGCCAGGCCGAAGTCCGGTTGCCCGTCCAGATCTGCTGCGGCTGCTTCCTGGGCGACTGGGGCGACGCGCCGGATGAGGTCAGCCACGCGGCCGGTGCTGCACAAGTCGTGTCGGTGTTTCGGTAGAAGCACCCAGTGGGAGCCCGGGGGGTCCGTCCGCTTCAGGGCCGGGACGCCGAGATAGACGCCGTCGCCCAGGAGGTGGACACCGTCTCCTTCGGACCACCCGCTGGCGCTCCACCAGGGCACCAGGGCGTAATAGACGCCACCGGAGGCGCGTTGGTCTCGGATGACCGGACCGTTGAGACTGGAGCGGAGGACTGCTGCGAGGCGGCGGCCGTCACTGTCATCGACATCGAGTGCCGAGTGCACGAGTGCGACAGGGATGCGGACGGCGGAGAAGTGGCGACCCAGCGGCAGCAGCGTGACCCCCTGGTCGCGCCACTCCTCGAGTGCCTTAGCGGGCTCGGAGCGCGCGCTGGCCAGCCATGCCTCGATCGTCCGAGTGGTCGCTGTGGCGGGCCCGCGTTGCGGCAGCGCCGGGAGAGGCATGCGGTCCATGGCGGCCCTTCGACTAGGGGGTGTCTGTTCCGGCTTTTCGCGTGCGGCGTCAGCCACCTCGAGATGATGGGTCGTGCCCGTTAGCCGGAACCAGGCCATCGCGTGGCCACGTGCGGCCACGTCGTGGCCACGGTCGCGGGTGGATGTAACGAGACCGGAGACTGGGGAGCATGGGCCGCAACGACGCACTGCGTGCAGCGAGACTCCGCAAGGGCTGGCGAACGATGGAGCAAGCAGCCGAGCGGATCACCGCTCACGGCCGGCAAACGCTCGCAGATCCCCACTTCAACGTGTCCGCTCGCACATGGAGACGCTGGGAAGGGCAGCGGCCCGGCTGGCCGTCGGAAGAGACAGCGATCGTCGTGCACGACGCGCTGGGCCGGTGGCCGGAGGACCTAGGTTTCCCGCCTCCGCCGGGGTGGATCCGCCCCGAGCACCACACAGAGGACACCGAAGAGCAAGTGAAACGCCGCGCGTTCCTATCTGTGACCGCCGCCGCACTCGTCGCCGGCCCGATCACGCCCCAACACGTAGATCCCGCACTGATCGATTACTTCGAGCAGCAGCTGGAAGGCCACTACCGCGCCGACATGTTCCTGGGCCCGCATGACCTGATCGGCACCGTCTCCGCGCAGTACCAGTTGATCGACAAGCTGGTCCGCTCCGCGCAGGGCGAGACCAGGCGGGGCCTGCTCCGCGTTGGTGCCGCATACGCGGCCCTGGTGGGCTGGCTCTACCAGGACGCCGGCGACCTGGACGGCGCGGCCTTCTGGCGCGGCATCACCCAGGAGGTCGCTCTGCGGTCGCGGGATCCGCATCTGATTGGCTACTCGCTCGTGAACCAGGCGCAGGTGCGTACCGATCTCGGGGACGGACCTGCCGTCATCGATCTGTGCGAGGCGGCACTCGACGAGCCGCGGACCGTAGCGCCCAAGGTCCGGGTGATGGCCCTGCAGCAACAGGCGCATGGGGCCAGCCTGACGAACGACCGCCAAGGCGTCGACCGCCTCATCGCCGAGGCGGAGAGACTTCTCCCCCGAGTGAACGACGAGTTGCCTTGGGGCAATGCGTGTCGGCGAACCCCGGGCTATCTCGAGATCCAACGTGCCACCTGCTACGGCCGACTCGGCCTGGGCGCCGAGGCGGCGTCCCTGTGGAAGCAGGTCCTGCTCCAGGTACCGGAGACTGCTCGTCGTGATCGTGGTGTCTACATGGCCCGGCACGCCATCGCGGCCGCAGGGGCCGGCGCCCCCGACCACGCGCTCGAGCTGGCTCGCCCAGCAGTCAGCATCGCCGCCGAGACCCGGTCGGCGCGCATGGAGCGTGAGCTGCGACATCTGCGACAGGTCATGCGGCCGTGGCACAATTCCGCGGCTGGCCGGGAACTTGCTGATGTCCTCGCCCCGGTTACCCAAGGGAGCTGATGAAGTATGGCCGAGACGCCTGTGCGGCTGACCGAGCCTGAGATCGACGCAGCCTTGGCCGAGGTGCCAGGTTGGCGGCGCGAGGGTGACGAAATCACCCGCACCTACGAGATTCGCTACCACGGTGGCGTCGCGCTGATCGTGCACGTCGCCGACGTCGAACGGCTCATCGGCCATCACGCAGACATCGACCTGCGCTGGGGGTCTGTGCGGTTCGCCATCACGACGCACGATGCCGGCCACAAGTTGACGCAGGCGGACTTCGATCTGGCCCGTCGGATCGACGCCATTGCGCGCGCTCACGAGGCGGCGCCGGTTGAGTAGCCCCTCGCCTCCCGTAGAGGGCGAGGGCATCGCTGAAGCGTTGACCGGAGCTTGCACCTGAGCCCCGCCTGGAAGGCGGGGGATGACCGGTTTACACGTACCAGCGCTTTTGACCAGTCGCGCCGCTGCAGAGGACGACCGGGTTTACCGGAGGGGCATCCGGCCCATTTCGGGCTCAGGAGGCGCTGGCGCATTGCTGACTGCCGAGGACGCAGGTGGGTCTGCAGCCGCCTCATTTTCTCCCAGTGAGGGCGATGAGGCTGGGGCGGTTGGTGGGTGACGAGCGCATGGGCCGTGTCCGGGAGAAGTCGTGGCCCTACGGGGCGCTGGGGCAGGGCGCTAGGGAACGCGGCGACGAGCTTGCCGGGCCGGCCTCGGAGTGCGTGCAGCCGTGGTTCGGCGAACACTGAGCGTTTTCAGCGGGGCCACCGATCGGGTGATGGCCTCGGTCCCCGCAACGGACAGGGCCCCTGCGCCGTTGGGTGAGGTGTTCGAAGTCTCAACCTGCCGGTCCAGGAGCCTGTTGGTTCCCTGTCCTGCCGCACTCGACCTGCCTCGCCAGGACCAGCCCGGCCGTCCCGCGCCGCCAGCCCGCTCCGGCCGGGGATCCGGTGGGCGGTGGGCCTCCGACGTGTGGGCGCAGCAGGGCGGTTGAGACGCCCGGCCCGGGGCGGGGCCTTCGGCCCTGTGGCCGTGCTGGGAGTGTGCCGGCGTATCCGGGCCGGGGAGCGGGGCGGGGCCTGCCTCTGTGGGGCATGAGGGCTTTCCCCGGGGTGTCACGTTGTTACGCCGGCCTCTCCCTCTCTCTGGGCGTTGTTTTCGCAGGTCAGGAAGGGGTTCGGGGAGAACGTGACAGGCGGCGTGACAGGGGAGCGGTCCGCGGGGGCCTGGCACACCACGGCGGTGAGGTCAGTGGTCGTCCATGAGGTCGTGGTAGGCGGCCGCGGCTCGCTCTCCAGCTCGTCCTCGATGGACCGGACGGCCTTCAGGGCCTGATCGTCGAGCCGCTCGGCGCCAGGACCTCCAAGAGGTCACGGCCGCCGAGCTCCAGGCGCAACTGCTGGTCGGGAAGGCCGCCGCAACGGGGCACCCGCTCTCGACCGGCACACGAAGGCGCGCGGCTTCGGCGAGGCACTCCACCGTGCCCTCCTCGACGACGCCCATGCCGAGGAGCACGCGGGCGTCCGCGCCGACAAGTCCGTCGACTACCTCTGGCATGCCGGCGACGGCCGCACCATCGTCGCCGACTGCAAGTCGTACAGCCGCCGTCCGGGAGAGGGTACGGATCTGCCGGGTGGCAAGGGTCCCGCACCGCGGCCCGCGCCGGCTGCTCACGCCCGTACCAGCTGATCAAGGCAGGTGGACCCTTGGGCCGACCTCCCGCACCGTCAAACTCTTCGCCGACGCAGCCACCCGGAGGACCTCTTCCGCGGGCAGTGGCAGGGCCGGCCGTCCAAGCTGGACGCGTTCAAGCCCTCCCTGGATGACCGCTGGAACCAGGGCTGCACGAACGCCTGGGCGGTATGGGAGGAGCTTGTGCCGCTCGGCTATCAGGGCAGCTACCAGCGCGTTCGCGCCTACTTCCGGGAGAAGCGGACCTCTCCCAACCCCGTTACAGCTCGGCCACCGTCGCCCCGTGTCGTCGCCGGCTGGATCGTCCGGCGCCCCGAGACCCTCCCGGAGATCGATTGCCTTCGGCTCAAGGCCGTTCTGGCCCACTGCCCCGAACTCGACGCTCTCACCACTCACGTCCGGTCCTTCGCCCAGATGCTCACCGAGCGCCAGGGCGAACGGCTTCCGCAGTGGCTCGACGCCGTCCGGCGCGACGATCTCCCCAGCCTCCACACTCTGGCCGCAGGCATCGAACCTGACCGTGATGCCGTCATCGCCGGACTCACCCTCCCCTGGAACTCCGGCGTCGTCGAAGGACACGTCAACCGGATCAAGATGCTCAAACGCCAGATGCTCGGCCGAGCCGGCTTCGCGCTCCTGCGGAAGAGGGTTCTCCTGGCCAGCTGACCACAGCCACCCATAGGGTGATGGGGACGAGAGAAGATGCACCATGGATCCCCGCATATCCCGCCTGCGTCGCAAGCTGGCCGCGATCCCGTTCCAACCACTGCGCAGCCACTCCTTCGGAGAAGAGCAACACAAGTTCCGCCTCGGTCCGAAGCTGGCAGAAGCCCGCGTCGCTGCGTTCGAGGCCGAGCACGACATCGCCCTGCCCGACGCCTACCGGCAGTTCCTCACGCATATAGGCGGCTCGGGCGCGGCGCCGTTCTATGGCCTCATGCCGCTGGAGCGGTGTTCCCTGCTGGTCATGAACCCGCGTGAGGAACCAGGGGCACCCCGCGGATTCGACGACGCAGAACCCGGGGGTCACGGAGGCGACCTCTTTCTCCACGTTATCGAAATGGGCTGCACCGACGTATGCGTCATCGCGGTGACCGGTCCCCTCACCGGCCGCGTCCTCATCGGCAACAGCGACGGGTTCTGGGGCCCCAACGTCTCCTCCGCCACCGACTTCCTCGACTGGTACGAACGCTGGCTCAACTACATGAGCGCCGGACGCGACAACCGGGCCCTCGAACTCACCTCACCCCAGCTTCGCGCCCATCCAAACCGCCATTGCATGGCTCCGAAGACCTGACTCTCCGTAACCACTCCACGGAAAGTGAGCCAGAACCGCTTCTCGTGAACATAGCCAGGGCGGTAGCAGAGGTGGACAAGGGGTCAGGGCCGGGCCCGTGGTCAGGCCGACCCTGCCGGACAAAGAGGCGCGTCGTCGGCCTGCTGGCGGCGTCGGCGGGCGGCCTCGGCCCAGGCGTAGAACGAGGATCTGGCGACGTTCAGCAGCTGGCACAGGAGAGCGGCACCGAAGGTGGTCTTCTCCGCCTCGATGAACCGGTAGACATCGGTCATCGATCGCTCTCCTTCGCGAAGGAGACCGCCGCTTTGCGCAGCGCCTCAATGGTCCTGGCTTTCTCGGCGTTCTGCCTGCGCAGCCGCTTGAGCTCGTCACGCTCGGCCGAGGTCAGCTCACCGGGACGGCCGTGGCCGCGGTCGGCCTTCGCCTGCTCACCCAGCCCCGCAAGCCTCAGCACTCACGCTGAGGTCACGGGCGACCTCGGTGACCGTTCTGTCGGAGGCCAGCGCCAACCTGACGGCATCCCGCTTGAACTCGTCCGTGTACCGCCTGCTGCGGTTGCTCTTGCTCGACCTGAACTGCTTCCCCTGAGACCCATCCGTCCTAGTGTCCACGTGTCCAGGTCAACGGGGGAGCTTCACCGCAGTCGCTTCCGCAGCCTCGAGGTAGCACCTGAGGTGGGACACCTCAATTGCCATGCCGGTGTCTGGCCAGGCAGGAATAGCCTCGCTTGGAGCCCACGAGTCCACCGAATGACGCAACTGGCCGGAAGCGTCCGCCGTTGCGGCAAGAGCCGCCGCGCGCTCCAGCCCCGCACATCGCATCGGCGCTCAGCAGCAGGGGGGAGCGACGGATGTGCGCGCCTTCTGCAGCACACCCGTCCTGCGGGGCGCGGCCTCTTGCGGTAGGAAAAAAAATGGACCGGCTGCCAGCTAGGCAAGCCGCAAGAGAATGGTGCATGGCATGAAACGACGCATGATGGCGTGCGCGGCGGTTGCTGCGGGCGCTTGTGTGGCCTCCCTGCCGAGCGCGTCGGCGACGGCAGCTTCACTCCCCGGGGCACCGGTAGTGATCATGAACGCGACGAGTGGGCAGAAGCTGATCCCGGACGGCTACGGGAGCGACCACCACGACGAGATAGTGGTGTGGGCGAACAAGTACGAGGAGCTTCCCGGCGGCAAGCGCTGGTCGCTGGAGCCCACGGGGAACGGCTCTGTGCGCATCCGTAACCGGGACACCGACAAGTGCCTCGCCGTGGCGAAGAACCTCCAGTGGGGAGGCCGAACGGCTGTCGTGCAGAGTGAGTGCAGGAACTCCCCCAGCGTGGAGTGGGACCTGCGCGACAGGGGCACGGGCTACATGATCGTCAATCGTGCGGTCAACAAGGCGATCACGCCCTTCGACACGGGCGGGAACTACTGGGTGGTCCTGGACACACCGGGTGCCGCGGCCAACCAATTGTGGAACTTCCCCGTCGACTGATTCCGGGCCGGGCGGGCGCCTGCGCCTGTGAGACGCCGGCCAACCCCGGGACTGGCCGCGCTGTCAGGAAGCCCGCGCCGACCGTCGTGGGATGACCGGCGCGGTTGGTCGTTGGCAGGGCACGGCGTTGTCGGGCTCCGCGACCGCCCGGGAACACAGAGTCGGCCTGGGATCGAGGGCAGTGCGGGGCCGGGCAGGAGCGCCGACGGGCGGCCGTGGTCAGGTGAGGGAGCGTACGGCTGCGGTCGCGTCGGCGAGGCCGGCTCCGCAGTCGTCGCCGCAGCTGGTGATGGGGCTGGCCGTGGTGGTGATGACGTCCTGGACCTGGGCGGGGGTGTGGTCGGGGCGCAGTTGCAGGATGAGGGCGGCGAGGGCGGAGATGTGGGGGGCGGCCATGCTGGTGCCGACCAGTGCGTGGTAGGTCTCCTGGCCTGGGGTGGTGGTGCCTGTGTTGTGGGTGGAGAGGATGCCGTCGGCGGGGTTGTCGTTGAAGGTGCCGCCGGGGGCGGTGATTTCGACGGCTGCGCCGTAGTTGGAGTAGGAGCCGCGGTTGCGGTGGCGGTCGCTGGCGGCGACGGTGATGACGTTGTCGCAGTTGCCGGGCTGGTTCGTGGCGGCGTCGGCGTTGGCGTTGCCTGCCGAGGTGACGACGGTGGTGCCGCGGCTGACGGCGTAGTTGATGGCCAGCTGGGTGATGGTGGCGCAGGGGGCCGGGCCGCCGATGCTCATGTTGATGACCTTGGCCGGGGTTTTGTTGGCGGGGACGCCGGGGACGGTTCCGCCGGCTGCCCAGATGATGGCCTCGGCAATGTCTGAGGTCAGGGCGCCGCAGGCGCCGCCGACGCGGACGGGCTGGACCTTGGCGTCGTGGGCGGTGCTGGCGACGCCCTTGGCGTTGTCGGTCTGTGCGGCGATGGTGCCGGCGACGTGTGTGCCGTGCCAGTCGGAGTCGCGTGCGGGGGTTCCGGGGGCGCAGGCGCCGGCTTCCGCCCAGTTGCCGGGGTCGTGGTAGTCGGGGTCGCGGCCGTCGCCGTCCCTCGCGCTGGGGGCGTGGCTGAGGAAGTCGTAGCCGTCGACGACGTTCGCCTCGAGGTCGCTGTGGGTGGCGTAACCGGAGTCGATGACGGCGACGGTGACGCCGTTGCCGGTGGCGCGCGGCCAGGCGGGTGGGACGTTCATGCCCGCGTACTCGTCCCACAGATCCCACTGCTCGCCCCAGCGGGGGTCGTTGGGTTCGGCGGTGGTCTGCAGGATGTGGTCGGGTTCGGCGTAGGCGACGTCCGGGTTGGCGGCGAGCTGCTTGGCGGCGGCGGTGAGGGCGGTGGCCGGGCTGTTGTCGGGGAGGGACAGCAGGACGGCGCCGGTGGCCAGGCGTCGCTCGAACGTGTAGGTCGGTGTTGCTCGTTGCTGTGCGTGCAGGGAGTTCTTGACGGCTTGGTCCGAGGTTGCCTGGGGTGTGCCGGGTTTGTAGCCGACGATCAGCTGGTGGGGCAGGGCCGTGGACGGTGTCGCCGCTCGGTGGGAGGTGGCCTGGGCGTGGGTGGTGAGCAGGCCGGGCAGAGCGGCGACGGCGAGAGCGACGGCGAGGGCGGTGGCGGTGAGCCGGGTCGGGAGGAGCACGGCGAGGTGCCTTTCTGTAGAGGTGCATGGGGGTGTCGGAGCATGGAGAGGGCCCTCGAGCGCACAGGGCTGGGTGTGCGGAGGCGGGGCCAGTGGGCTGGGGCCGGAGGGCTGCGTCCCTGACCGCCACGAGCCGGGCCCGAAGGACGCGGGCCGTGGCGGCGCCGCACTGCGCCCGCCCCGCCGGTGGCGGGGCGGGCCGGTCAGAGGATGCCGGCGTCGCGGAGGCGGTCGGCTGCCTGGCGGGTGAGGTCCTGGTCGCGTACGTGCGCGCAGATGGAGCTGATGCGGACGCCTTCGTTGGCGCCTGTGACGGCGGCGCGGTGGAGGGCGAGGACCTGCCATTGGTCGTCGTAGACGGGTGAGCCGGAGTTTCCGGGTTCGGTGTCGGTGCCGTAGTGGATGCGGTCGGTCAGGAGTTCGGTGATCAGGTTGTTGCGGATCGCGGCCTCTTTGCGGCGTCCGGCGGGGTGGCCGATGACGTTGACGGGCTGACCCAGGCTGCCCTGGCCGGGTTCGCAGTTGAGGCGGTTGACGCCGAACTCGTCGCCCGGCAGGCGGCCGCCTTCCAGGGGCTCCAGGGCGACGATGGTGTAGTCGAGGGGCTTGTGGGTGAGGAAGACGGTCCTCGGGGCGGCCTTGACCTTGATGACGTGCGCGGGACGGCCGTCGGTGTCGAGTTCGTAGAAGAACTCAGCGGTGGCGGTCTCGGCGACTGCCGGGTCGGACAGGACGTGGTTGTTGGTGAGCATCAGGTCGGCGCCGATCAGGAAACCGGTGCCGTAGCCGACGTATCCGGGCTTGCCGGAGACCGGGATGACGATCCGGGCGATGGTCCGGGCTGCGCGTGCCCCGCGGGCGAGGAAGTTGACCGGGAGGAGGTCGTTGGTGCCGATGATCCTGCGCGGGGTGGGCACCAGCGGTGCGGCGGTGCCGGTGTCGAGGCTGAGGACGGTGTCGGACTGTGCGGACATGAGACACACACCTTTCAAGGCAGTGGGGGTAGAGGCCCGTTGGCGCGGCTGGCATCTGGGGGAGCCAGGTTCCGGTGCCGTGAGGGGTGCTCGGGCGCGGCCTTGAGGGTCCAGCCGCCGGCGCCCCGGGGGGCGACAGGCATGGTCTTGCCTCCCCCGGGGGTGGGCGTCGACCCCGGGTAACTGATGCAGGCCGCGACCGTCGCTGCGCGGGCCGGGCGTCGTCGGGGACGGGCATGCCGTCAGGGAGGGCCTGGCTATCGGGCGCGGTGGAGAGGCGTGCTGGTGTCCTCGGTCAGGCGGTGGCCGGCCCCGCACGCTCCCGGTGTGCGGGGCCGGCCGGTTGTGGGCGGGTCAGTTGCCGATGACCTGGAAGCTGAAGGGGCGGGAGTTGAGGCCGCCGGCCTGGTCACCGGTGGTGATGATGATGTGGTCGTTCTCCTGCACGGCGATGTGCGAGTTGTCGCGGAGGTTCCAGCCGTCGTCGGTGAGGTTGGAGGTGGCGCTCGGCAGGTTGCGGAACGGCCGCTGGAAGGTGATCTTGTAGCGGCCGTTGCTCACCTTCTCCGCGAGGAAGTTGCCACTGCCGCTCTGGACGTTGCCGTCCTTGTCGACGTTGCCCCACACGATGCGCGGTCCGGCACCGGAGACGCCGCCGGATCCCTCGTCGGGGGTGCCGCCGGTGCGGCGGAGGTGGAGGGTCTGGCCGTAGTCGGAGCGCAGCCAGATCCTCTGGTTGTCGGCGGTGCCTGCGAGGTCCTCGTTGTCGAAGACGTGCTCGTCGGCGCCGGGGTTGACGGTGATGACCGCGCGCTCCAGGCACCAGCCGTCGCCGCCGGTGTAGCGGATGTAGGCGGGGTAGCGGTCCAGGTCCGCGGTGGTCAGCTGCGGTGTACGGGGGTCGTTCCACTCGGCCTCTTCGACGTTGCTGTCCTCGCCGAAGACGAATTCCTGAGTCTGGGCGCGGCGGAAGTCGCTGCCGGTGGAGTCGAGGACGAACTCGCGTCCGGCGATGCCGAGGTAGACGTAGTTGTCCTTCGTCTGGGCCTCGGCGACGTCCGCGGTCCAGATCTTCGCGACGATCTTCGTGATGTCCGTCATGGCTGGCTCCCTGTTCTGTGGTGAGGTGCGCGGCTGCCGGCTGGAGCAGACCGTCGGCGAGGTCCACCGCCCCCGGGCTTGAGCGATGTCCGTCGGGGGGTGGCTGCGGCGGTCGGCGGGTGCAGTCCGCGTCCGGACCGGAAGTGGCCGAGCCACTCGAACCAGTCCGTCACTCTAGGTATCCCCTCACTTACTCGGTGTAGCCATTCATGTGGAGGCACTTATTCCGCTCGTGCTCCCCCCGCCGCACCACCAGCACGCCCGACAGCATCCCGTCACCACCGACTCGCCCTTTGGTGGGGTTTGAACACCCCTTGCGCAGGAGAGCCCCAGCCGGCTCCCCGCTATCTCTCAGAAGGTGCACACCCACGAGCAAACGGGAGCCTTCGATGCGTCACCTCGCCCGCCACGCCGCGATCGCGGTCGCAACAACCCTTACGGCACTGGCGGCTTCGGTAGCCGCCCTCGCCGCGGCACTCCCGGCCTCACCCCTCGAGCACACCTCGCAGGCGGCAGCCGCCGGACCTGCGCGCACCACGGCAGTAGCGGCGGTGACGCTGGCGCTGCGGGAAGCGATCGGCCGGCTCCGTGTCGCCGAGGAGGACCGCACCGGCTACGACCGCGATCGCGAGTTCGGCTCAGGCTGGATTGACGCCGACGGCGACGGCTGCCGCACCCGCGCCGAGGTCCTCCTCGAGGAAGCCGTCACCCCGCCCGCCGTCACCGGCCGGTGCACCCTCACCGGCGGGACCTGGTACTCCTGGTACGACGACCAGACCGTCACCGCCACCGACATCGACCACGTCGTCCCCCTCGCCGAAGCCTGGGACTCCGGCGCCAAGCAGTGGACCCGCGACAAGCGCATCGCCTACGCCAACTACCTCGACGACCCCCGCCACCTCGAAGCCGTCAGCCAGCGCTCCAACCGGCAGAAGGCCGACCAGGACGTCGCCGAATGGCTGCCCGCCGAATCCGCCCGCTGCCGCTACCTCACCTACTGGGTGCCCATCAAGCTCACCTGGGACCTCGGCGTCGACCAGAGTGAACTCGACGCACTGAACACCCTGGCCGCCGCCTGCCCCGACAGTGACATCACCTACGACCCGGTCCCCTGAAACAAGGCGGGACGCCGGCGGGGCACGGCCGGGCGCCTCCGCGCCGACGCGTCAGGAGCCGCCTGCCGTCCCCGCCCCGCGTGAGACCAGTGGACCCAACAACGCGTACGGGCGGCCTCCATGAGAGTCGGGGCGAGTGCGGCCAGGAGGTCGACGGCTTCGGCGACGTATCGGTAGGCGGTCGTGGTGCCGACTCGAAAGCCGGCCGCGAGCTGGGCGTAGGGGTGGCCGCAAAGGTGTGATGTTCGACTTTTCTGGAACACTCTTCCGGATCGAATCGGCCGGGCAGTCGCTGAACGTGGTGACGGCGAGTGCCGGTCTGGCTGTGCCCGACGAGGAACTCGATGCGTGCGCCGGCCGCCTGGAAGAGTTCGGGGCTCAGCCAGGAGGGGTGCCGCCGCGCCGAGTGCCGTCTCATCTGGAGGCACTGTGGCGCGAGCGTGATCTGACTGCCGAACGACACCGGGCCGCCTTCACGGCCCTCACCCGGGAAGCCATGCCGCCGTTGCCCGACCTGGCTGAGGCCCTGTACGACCGTTCTCAAGTGTCCGGGGCGTGGCAGCCGTATCCCGACACCAGGGAAACCCTCCATGCCCTGCGCGGGCGAGGCATCCCAGTCGCCGTCGTGAGCAATATCGGCTAGGACATCCGTCCCGTCTTCCGTGACCACGGTGTCGATGACCTCGTGGACGCCTACTTCCTCTCCTTTGAGCGCGGGGTGAAAAAGCCTGATGCCCGGATCTTCCAGATGGCGTGCGACAGACTCGCGGTGGCGCCCGGCGACGCGCTCATGGTGGGCGACGAACGCATAGCGGATGTCGGCGCCACCGCGCTGGGGTGTCGGGTTCACTTGGTTGATCCTCTGCCCGTGGACCGGCGTCCCAGCGCACTGGCCGAAGTACTCGGACTCCTTTGACACCACCAGACGGTTGATTCCTTGCGACGTGTACCCCCGCCTGACCTGCAGCGATACCCTCCCGAAGGGAGGGCGGGAGATGGCGCCCCCGGCAGGACTCGAACCTGCGGCCAAGCGCTTAGAAAGCGCCAGAGCAGAGCAGGCGCTTTCGCTTGTCCAGATCGACCGATCGGTGGCTGGGCGTCAGTGATTTCGGGGTCACCATGGCGATTCGCTCACGGCAGACGCATTGAGCCCGGAAGGCACTGGAATTGCGCGGCGAAGCAAGTGAACCTAGAGCAGCTCACGGAAGATCGCCTGCGTAATCGGCGGAATATAGCACGGGATCGCCGGTTACCCAAACCGGCGATCCTTCGAACTATTGGAGAGGTCGGTCGCCGTGCGCTGCACAGGCGGTGCACGGGCTGCCGTGTCTGCCCCCACGCCTCACCTCAAGGAGTCCACCCATGGCCGCAGTTGTTGACGCAAAGACGTTTCGTCTAACCGATCGGCAGTGCTTTTCGATGCTGGACTGGGCTGCCGAGCAGCCGCAGAAGGGTCTCGTACTGCGGGCCTTCCTGGAGTCCATCGTCCTAGCGGCGCTGCAGCCGAAGGAGGCCCTGCTGCTGCGTGCCCGAAACGTGGCACTTGCGGCTGATGGCAGTGGTGGGCTGCTGATGCACCCTCAGGGACAAGAGCGCCGCGTGACGGATTAGGAGCGTGCGGGCGCCGGACGGCGTGTTCCCGCCTGCCGGGAGTTGGTGGCGCTCCTGAAGGCGGAGATCACCCGGCGCGATCTCCGCCCCGATGACGCGATATTCGTTGTCGACGATGGGCGACCGCTGATCGCCCCGGTCTACCGGAAGATCGGGCAGCAAGCCCGGGCGGCGATTCTGGAAGCGCACGAGGCCGACTCGTCGCTCGGCAGGAATATCTCCGCTCTGCGTGACGTGTGCATCGCGGCGTGGCTGAAGAACGGTGACCAGAGCGCGGCGCACATCTTCCTGGTGGCCGAGTGGGCCGGAATGAGCGCTCCTCGCCTCGCCGAACGCTTCACGCACTGCCTTCGTAGGCCGACACCGGATGAAATCCCTTGGGAGCGGCTCGAAGCTGCCTTCGCCCTTCCTGACCTGTCGAGTGAACCGGTCCCGACCGCCGTGCGCCGTCCGTAGCGCTGTCCCGCGTTGCGAATCGTCTGCGCTTTCCTCCCCGCCACATGACAAGGCGACGGGTGGGCGGGCTTGGATTTCCGCCCACCCGGGCTCACACCCCCCTACTTCACGGAGAACCACCGATGCCTGGACGACCTTCGCTTGCCGCTACCGCTTCCTCAGGTGCCATATCTTCCGCCGCCTTCCTGACCGTGAAGGACGCCGCCGACTATCTCGGCCTCTCACCCCACACGCTCTACGTCTGGCGCCACCGTCGACAGGGACCCCCGAGCTTCCGTATGGGACCCCGCGGTCGCGTCATGTACCGGCTCGAAGTGCTCGACGCCTGGGTCCGTGAACAGGAGCAGGCCGACTCCCGCTCCAACCCGGTCCTCAACCCGCTCAACACCCCTCTGCAGGAGCGGTCGATCCGCTTCCTCGGCGCCTGAAACCCCAGGTGCCGTAGCGCGTTGCCTCCATCCCCATCACCAAGGAGTTCCATCTGGCCGGCTACATAGAAGACCGCTGGCTGAAGAAGCGCCCGAACCTGAAGACCGGCAAGCGCGACCGCACCGCCATGTACGGCAAGTGCACCCGCTACCGCGTCAAGGGCATCCCCGGCGTCAAGGGTCGTTCCTTCGAGGCACTTCAGGACGCCAAGACCTGGCTCGCCCAGGCCCAGACCGATGCACGCCGAGGTGAGTTCGTCGATCCCCGCGACGGGGCCATCTCCCTCAAGGATTACATCGCGACCCACTGGTGGCCCACCCAGAGCGGTGACCCGTCCACGATCGAGCGGATCGAGCAGAGGGTACGGCGGCATATCGTTCCCCACCTGGGTGCTCAGCCGCTCAACGCCATCGGTACGGAAGTCCTGCGCCATTGGAAGAAGCGGCTAGAGAAGGACCTCGGTCCGACCTCGATCCGTCTGGTCTGGGCGACGCTCTCCAGCGTCCTCCAGGCCGCGGTTGAGGACCGTCGTCTCGGACGCAACCCATGCCGGTCCAGCACGGTCGGCCCTCCGGCCGCCGCACCCGGCAGGGTCGAGGCGTGGCCGCCCGAACGGGTCCTGGCCGTACGGGAAGCCCTGCCGGATCGCTACCGGCTCCTCCTTGTGATCGGAGCAGGTCTCGGTCTCCGCCAAGGGGAGGCCCTCGGTCTTTCAGCGGACGACATTGACTTCGAGAAGGAGGTCGTGCACGTCCGGCGGCAGGTCAAGATGGTGCGGGCGAAGCTGTGTTTCGCGCTTCCCAAGGGGCGCAAGGTCCGGGACGTGCCGCTGCCGTCAAGCGTGGCCCAGGCCATCCGGCAGCACACGGAGCAATTCGCGCCGGTGCCGGTCACACTGCCCTGGGACGACCCGACTCCGGCCGAGACGTCGGTGGAGGCCAAGCATCGGCGGCCGAGGACCTACAACCTCCTGGTGACGGGACGCGAGCGGAAGGCCATCAACCGGAACTACTTCAACTCCTACGTGTGGAAGCCCGCTCTGGCCACGGCGGGTGTGATCGCCCCGCTGGACGAGGGCAGCACCGACGGTGCTCGCGTGTGGGAGCCGTCCCGGGAGCACGGCTTTCACGCCCTGCGCCACTTCTACGCCTCCGAGGAACTGGAGGCTGGCGAATCGATCGTCTCCCTGGCACGCTGGCTGGGGCACTCCGACCCCGGGTTCACGCTGCGGAAGTACTCCCACTTCCTGCCTCGCGCCGGCGCGCGAGGCAGCGCCGCCATCGACGCGATCTTCGCGTAGCTGGGGCCGTGGCCGGTCGGTTAAGCCCGTGGAGCGTGGCTCGTAGCCCGCTGCGGGGCCCAAAGTCCCAGAGAAGTCCCAGACATGCCGCCGCACCCCTCCCTGACCCGCTAAATAGCAGGTCAGACGGGGTGCGTCGGCATCGTCGTATCAAATGTCGCGGAAGATCTCGATCTGGGCGCCCACCGAGTTGAGGCGCGCCGCGAGGTCCTCGTAGCCGCGGTTGATGACGTAGACGTTGCGGAGCACCGAGGTGCCCTCCGCGGCCATCATGGCCAGCAGCACGACCACGGCCGGCCGGAGCGCCGGCGGGCACATCATCTCGGCCGCGCGCCAGCGGGTGGGACCGTCGACCAGGACCCGGTGCGGGTCCAGGAGCTGGAGACGGCCGCCGAGGCGGTTGAGGTCGGTGAGGTAGATGGCCCGGTTGTCGTAGACCCAGTCGTGGATCAGGGTCTGGCCCTGCGCCGAGGCCGCGATGGCGGCGAAGAACGGCACGTTGTCGATGTTCAGGCCGGGGAACGGCATCGGGTGGATCTTGTCGATCGGCGCCTCGAGCTTGGAGGGCTTGACGGTGAGGTCCACCAGGCGGGTACGGCCGTTGTCGGCGTTGTACTCGGGGGAGCGGTCGTGGTCGAGGCCCATCTCCTCCAGGACGGCCAGCTCGATCTCCAGGAACTCGATCGGCACCCGCCGGACGGTCAGCTCGGACTCGGTGACCACGGCCGCGGCCAGCAGGCTCATCGCCTCGACCGGGTCCTCGGAGGGCGAGTAGTCCACGTCCACGTCGATGTCCGGTACGCCGTGCACGGTGAGCGTGGTGGTGCCGATGCCCTCGACCTCGACGCCCAGCGCCTCCAGGAAGAAGCAGAGGTCCTGGACCATGTAGTTCGACGAGGCGTTGCGGATGACCGTCACGCCGTCGTGGCGGGCGGCGGCCAGCAGCGCGTTCTCGGTGACCGTGTCGCCGCGCTCGGTGAGCACGATCGGGCGGCCCGGGGTGATCGTCCGGTCCACCTGGGCGTGGTACAGGCCCTCGGTGGCCGCGATGTCGAGGCCGAAGCGGCGCAGCGCGATCATGTGCGGCTCGATGGTGCGGGTGCCGAGGTCGCAGCCGCCGGCGTAGGGCAGCTTGAACTCTCCCAGGCGGTGCAGCAGCGGCCCGAGGAACATGATGATCGAGCGGGTGCGGCGGGCCGCGTCCGCGTCGATCGAGGCCATGTCCAGTTCGGCGGGCGGCACGATCTCCAGGTCCACGCCGTCGTTGATCCAGCGGGTCCGTACGCCGATGGAGTTGAGAACCTCCAGCAGGCGGTAGACCTCCTCGATCCGGGCCACCCGTCGCAGGGTGGTGCGGCCCTTGTTGAGGAGCGAGGCGCACAGCAGCGCCACGCAGGCGTTCTTGCTGGTCTTGACGTCGATGGAGCCGGAGAGCCGGCGCCCGCCGACCACCCGGAGGTGCATCGGGCCCGCATAGCCGAGGGAGACGATCTCGCTGTCGAGAGCCTCACCGATGCGGGCGATCATCTCAAGGCTGATGTTCTGGTTGCCGCGCTCGACCCGGTTGATCGCGCTCTGGCTGGTGCCCAGGGCTTCCGCCAGCTGTGCCTGTGACCAGCCGCGATGCTGTCGTGCGTCACGGATGAGGCGGCCGATGCGTACGAGGTAGTCGTCTGCCATGTGACTGAGGCTATCTCAGATATGAGATGACGCATCTCGAGGGCGGGGTGGCGCGGCCGTCCGGGTGACCGGGGCCCGGATCAGCGGCGCCGGGTGGTGCTCCGGTAGCCGAACGGGCCGGGCAGGTCCATGGAGGTGGTGCGGCGGCCGGTGGAGTTGTAGGTGTGCTTCGGGCCGTTGCCGGAGCCGAAGGTGAGCGACCAGGACTTCTTGTTGATGTTGAGCCGGACGCCGGGGAATATCCGGAAACTCTTGCGGAACGTGAGCGGCACGGTGCGATCCTCTCGCCGGTTCTGCGGACGGGCCTTTTCGACTTGTCTCCGAGCGGATACCCGGAGGCGGGCCTCGCATGGCTCCTTCGCCCGTGACGGCTCATGCTGAACGGGGCCGGGGCATGACCAGGCCGACCCTATGTACTAGAGTTATCTCGACATCGAGATATCTGTCGGAGGAACGCCGCTGCTGCCGCTCCGGTAAGGCTTACCTAACTTAGCCTTGCCCCGGCGGATCGCCAAACCGGCGTGGCGGCACCATGCGGCGCGGTGGTACGCGCACATAAATGAAGGAGACTGTCGTGTCGGCGAACAGCTTCGACGCCCGCAGCACGCTGCAGGTGGGCGACGAGTCGTACGAGATCTTCCGGCTGGACAAGGTGGAGGGCTCGGCCCGCCTGCCGTACAGCCTCAAGGTCCTGCTGGAGAACCTGCTGCGCACCGAGGACGGTGCGAACATCACCGCCGACCACATCCGTGCGCTCGGCAACTGGGACTCGCAGGCCCAGCCCTCGCAGGAGATCCAGTTCACGCCGGCCCGCGTGATCATGCAGGACTTCACCGGCGTGCCCTGCGTCGTGGACCTCGCCACCATGCGCGAGGCCGTGAAGGAGCTCGGCGGCGACCCGTCGAAGATCAACCCGCTGGCCCCGGCCGAGCTGGTCATCGACCACTCGGTCATCGCCGACAAGTTCGGCACCCACGAGGCGTTCGCCCAGAACGTCGAGCTGGAGTACGGCCGCAACCGCGAGCGCTACCAGTTCCTGCGCTGGGGCCAGACCGCGTTCGACGAGTTCAAGGTCGTCCCGCCGGGCACCGGCATCGTCCACCAGGTGAACATCGAGCACCTGGCCCGCACGGTCATGGTGCGCAACGGTCAGGCCTACCCGGACACCCTGGTCGGCACCGACTCGCACACCACCATGGTCAACGGCCTCGGCGTGCTCGGCTGGGGCGTCGGCGGCATCGAGGCCGAGGCCGCCATGCTCGGCCAGCCGGTCTCCATGCTGATCCCGCGCGTCGTCGGCTTCAAGCTGACCGGCGAGCTGCGGCCCGGCACCACCGCCACCGACCTGGTGCTCACCATCACCGAGATGCTGCGCCACCACGGTGTCGTCGGCAAGTTCGTCGAGTTCTACGGCGAGGGCGTCGCCGCCACCTCGCTGGCCAACCGCGCCACCATCGGCAACATGTCGCCGGAGTTCGGCTCCACCGCCGCGATCTTCCCGATCGACGACGAGACCCTGAACTACCTGAAGCTCACCGGCCGCAGCGAGCAGCAGGTCGCGCTGGTCGAGGCGTACGCCAAGGAGCAGGGCCTCTGGCTGGACCCGTCCGCCGAGCCGGACTTCTCCGAGAAGCTCGAGCTGGACCTGTCCACCGTGGTCCCGTCGATCGCCGGCCCGAAGCGCCCGCAGGACCGCATCGTCCTGGCGAACGCCGCCGAGCAGTTCGGCCGCGACATCCTCAACTACGTCAGCGACGAGTACGAGGCCAGCAAGGAGTCCTTCCCGGGCTCCGACGCCCCGTCCACCATTCCGGACGGCACCCCGTCGAAGCCGGTCACCGTCACCGCCCCCGACGGCTCCAGCTACGAGCTGGACCACGGCGCCGTGACCGTCGCCGCGATCACCTCCTGCACCAACACCTCGAACCCGTACGTCATGGTCGCCGCCGCGCTGGTGGCCAAGAAGGCGGTCGAGAAGGGCCTGACCCGCAAGCCGTGGGTCAAGACCACCCTCGCCCCGGGCTCCAAGGTCGTCACCGACTACTTCGACAAGGCGGGCCTGACCCCTTACCTCGACAAGGTCGGCTTCAACCTGGTCGGCTACGGCTGCACCACCTGCATCGGCAACTCCGGCCCGCTGCCGGACGAGGTCTCCCAGGCGGTCAACGAGCACGACCTCGCGGTCACCTCGGTCCTCTCCGGCAACCGCAACTTCGAGGGCCGGATCAACCCGGACGTCAAGATGAACTACCTGGCGTCCCCGCCGCTGGTCGTCGCGTACGCCCTCGCCGGCTCCATGAAGGTGAACATCACCACCGACGCCCTGGGCACCGACCAGGACGGCAACCCGGTCTTCCTCAAGGACATCTGGCCCTCCGAGGCCGAGGTCAACGAGGTCGTGGCCTCCGCCATCGGCGAGGACATGTTCTCCAAGTCCTACCAGGACGTCTTCGCGGGCGACGCCCAGTGGCAGGCGCTGCCCGTCCCGACCGGCGACACCTTCGAGTGGGACACCGAGTCCACCTACGTGCGCAAGCCCCCGTACTTCGAGGGCATGACCATGGAGACCACGCCGGTCGAGGACATCACCGGCGCGCGTGTCCTGGCCAAGCTGGGCGACTCGGTCACCACCGACCACATCTCCCCGGCCGGCGCCATCAAGGCCGACACCCCGGCCGGCAAGTACCTCACCGAGCACGGTGTGGAGCGTCGTGACTTCAACTCCTACGGCTCGCGCCGAGGCAACCACGAGGTCATGATCCGCGGTACGTTCGCCAACATCCGCCTGCGCAACCAGATCGCGCCGGGCACCGAGGGCGGCTACACGCGTGACTTCACGCAGGAGGGCGGCCCGGTCGCCTTCATCTACGACGCCTCGCAGAACTACCAGGCCGCCGGCATCCCGCTGGTCGTCCTGGCCGGCAAGGAGTACGGCTCCGGCTCCTCCCGCGACTGGGCGGCCAAGGGCACCGCGCTCCTGGGCGTCAAGGCCGTCATCGCCGAGTCCTACGAGCGCATCCACCGCTCGAACCTCATCGGCATGGGCGTCCTGCCGCTCCAGTTCCCGGAGGGCCAGTCGGCCGCGTCCCTCGGCCTCACCGGTGAGGAGGCCTTCTCCTTCACCGGCGTCACCGAGCTGAACGACGGCACCACGCCGCGGACGGTCAAGGTCACCACCGACACCGGTGTCGAGTTCGACGCGGTCGTCCGCATCGACACCCCGGGTGAGGCGGACTACTACCGCAACGGCGGCATCATGCAGTACGTGCTGCGGAACCTGATCCGCAAGTAGATCCCCCCGCACCGGCCGGCCGGGCCGCGTCCTCCCTCCGGGAAGGCGCGGCCCGGCCGTCGTTCGTGCGGCTGCCCGTGCCGTGGGCCGGTGCGGCGACGCGCCCCGGCGCCCCCGCGACGTCCGGCGTCCCGCGCCGCGGAACCTGATCCGCCGGTGGCCCCCAGGTCGGCCGGAGGTCTCAAGTAGGAAAAGACCCGCCGCGAACCCTGCGCACGATCTTGTCCACGCGCGGAGAGTGGACTATACCTGTCGGGCATCGTCAGGGACCGGCGGAGGACAACACACCGAAGCGGGTCCGGTCCACCCCCACCGGGGTGCTGACGCTGTATGTGTTTCTCGCACCACCGCACCACCGCACCACCCCTGCACGACCCAGCTAGACCGACCGCGGTGCCGGGGAGGATTCCGGTTCACCGCCTGAGTCCTGGAGAAGGCGAGGACTTTGCGCATGGGATCCACTTCCGCCGATGCCGAGAACACCAACACGAGCGGCGCGGTCAACGGTGTCGGGCGCCGTGACCTGATCAAGCGGTCCGCCGCGCTGGGCCTGGCCGCCGTGCCGGCCACGGGCTTCCTCTCCGCCTGCGCCAGCGGCAG
This sequence comes from Streptomyces sp. UH6, assembly GCF_013421635.1. NCBI lineage: Bacteria > Bacillati > Actinomycetota > Actinomycetes > Kitasatosporales > Streptomycetaceae > Streptomyces > Streptomyces sp. UH6. Next base: position 51,720 of record NZ_JACADT010000002.1, read on the forward strand.
CGGGGAGGACACCGAGAAGCCGGCGCAGGGATCGAAGACGGCGAAGAACCCGCTGGGCGTGGCCGCGGACGCGCCGATGGAGTTCGTCCTCTTCAACGGCGGCTTCGGCAAGGAGTACGGCGAGGACGCCGTCAAGATCTACGAGTCCAACTTCCCGAAGTCCACGGTGAAGTTCACGGCCACCCTGAAGATCCAGTCCACCCTGCAGCCCCGTTTCAACGGCGGCACCCCGCCGGACCTGATCGACAACTCGGGTGCCGAGCAGATGGACATGGGCGTCCTGGTCGGCCAGAAGCAGCTCGCCGACCTCACCCCGCTGCTGGACGCGCCGTCCTACGACGACCCGGCCAAGAAGGTCCGTGACACGCTGCGGCCCGGCATCGTCGAGATGGGCCAGTTCGACGGCGACCCGGTGTACATCATGTACTACGCGTACACCACCTACGGCGTCTGGTACTCCCAGAAGGCCCTGGACTCCCTCGAGGCGGAGTACCCGGAGACCTGGGACGACATGCTCGCGGTCTGCGAGAAGGCGAAGAAGAAGGGCATCGCCGGCTGGACCTACCCGGGCCAGTACCCGTACTACATCCCCTTCTCGCTCTACGCGATGATCGGCAAGGTCGGCGGCGCCGACGTGCTCAAGGCGATCGACAACCTGGAGCCCAACGCCTGGAAGCACCCGGCCGTCAAGGCCTGCTTCGAGGCGTACTACGAGCTCTACAGGAAGGGCTACATCCTCAAGGGCACGCCGGGCCTCTCGCACACCCAGTCGCAGGCCGCCTGGGCGGAGGGCAAGGCGCTGTTCATTCCGAACGGCTCGTGGGTGGAGAACGAGTCGGCGGACGTCATCCCGGCCGACTTCGGGGTGTCGATAGGAGCCCCGTCCGGCCTGGACAGCTCGGACAAGATGCCGTTCGGCACGCTCTGGGCGTCCGGCGCCGAGCCCTTCGTGGTCCCGGCCAAGGCCAAGAACCCGACCGGCGGCATGGAGCAGCTGCGCATCATGCTCGGCGAGGAGTCGTCGAAGAACTTCACCTCCAAGGTGAAGTCGCTGTCCGCGCTCAACGGCGGCACCGACGGCATCGAGCTGACCCCCGGCCTCAAGTCGGGCGTCGCCGCGCTGGAGAAGGCGGGCGACAACATCCTCAACCCGCGCATCCAGGACTGGTACGTCGCCCTCCAGAAGGAGAAGATCGGCACCGGTGGCATCGGCGAGATGATGGCGGGCCGGCTCACCCCGGCCGAGGCGATCAAGAAGATCCAGGGGTACGCCGACGAGGCGGCCAAGGACGACTCCATCAAGCACTACAAGCACGCGTGAGCCCGCCCGCCGGGCGCGGTCCGTCACCTGACGGGCGGACCGCGCCCGGCGGAGGCCTCCACCGCCGTACCCACCGCCGCACAGATCGGGTCACCAGCGGATGCAGCACGGTAAGTACCGGTTCATCGTGGGGTTCCTGACGGCCCCCCTGGCGTTGTACGCCATCTTCGTGATCTGGCCGTTCGTCCAGTCGATCTTCTACTCCTTCACCGACTGGTCCGGGCTGAGCCCGGAGTTCTCGATGGTGGGGATCGACAACTACACCCGGATGGTCGAGGACGACGTCTTCTGGAAGTCGCTCTGGCACAGCGTGCTCTTCGCGGTGCTGGTGCCGTTGGTGACCATCGGCCTGGCGCTGTTCCTGGCCTTCATGGTCAACGTCGGCGGGCGCAAACGGCGCGGCGGGCCGGCGGTCACCGGCGTCCGCGGATCGTCGACCTACAAGATCGTCTACTTCTTCCCGCAGGTGCTGTCGATCGTCATCATCGCCCTGCTCTTCCAGTACATCTACAACCCGAAGAGCGGCGCGATCAACTCCGCGCTCGACGCGATCGGCCTCGGGAGCGTGCAGCCGCTGTGGCTGGGCGACCCGGACCTCGCGCTGTGGTGCGTGATGGCCGTGGTCGTCTGGGCGACGGTCGGCTTCTTCGTGGTGCTCTTCTCGGCCGGCATGGCCTCGATCCCCGCGGAGCTCTACGAGGCCGCGCTGCTGGACGGCGCCGGGCGGTTCACCACCTTCTTCAAGGTGACCGTGCCGCTGCTCTGGGACACCGTGCAGTCCGGCTGGGTCTACATGGGCATCCTGGCCCTGGGCGCCGAGTCGTTCGCCGTGGTGCAGATCATGACCGTCGGCCCCGGCGGCCCCGACTACTCGACCACCGTCATGGTCCTGTACGTGTACCAGAAGGCGTTCCGTGACGGTCAGGCCGCCTACGCGACCACCATCGGCGTCGCCCTGCTCGTCGTCACGCTGGCGTTCGCCGCCCTCGTGATGCGACTGGGACGCCGCGAGCGGCTGGAGTACTGAGAGATGAAGACCAACACCCCGCCGCCCGGCGACGACGCCGTCCTGTCCGGCCCCTCCGTCCTGACCAGCCGCACCTCGGAGCGTCCGGAGCGTCCCGCGCGCCGGACCAGGCAGGGCGAGGGCAAGGTCCTCAACGTCTTCTCGCACGGCGTGCTGGTCATCTGGGCGATCATGGTGACCCTGCCGCTGCTGTGGGCCGTGATGACCGCCTTCAAGGACAACCGGTCGATCCTCACCTCGCCGTGGTCGCTGCCGGACAGCCTGCACTTCGACAACTTCTCCCGGGCCTGGACCGAGGCGCAGATCGGCGAGTACTTCTTCAACACCGTGGTGGTGGTCGGCGGGTCGCTCGTCGGCACGCTGGTGCTGGGCTCCATGGCGGCGTACGTGCTGGCCCGGTTCGACTTCCCGGGCAACCGGTTCGTCTACTTCCTGTTCGTCGGCGGCATGAGCTTCCCGGTGATGCTCGCCCTGGTGCCGCTGTTCTACGTGGTGAACAACATCGGCCTGCTGAACACCACCCACGGGCTGATCCTGGTCTACATCGCCTACTCGCTGCCGTTCACCGTCTTCTTCCTCACGTCCTTCTTCCGCACGCTGCCCACCTCGATCGCGGAGGCCGCCTTCGTCGACGGGGCCTCGCACACCCGGACCTTCTTCCAGGTGATGCTGCCCATGGCGAAGCCCGGCCTGATCAGCGTCGGCATCTTCAACTTCCTGGGCCAGTGGAACCAGTACATGCTGCCGACGGTGCTCAGCACCGACCCGGAGCAGAAGGTGCTCACCCAGGGCCTGGTGCAGATGACGGCGGTCGCAGGCTACAAGAGCGACTGGGGCGCGCTCTTCGCGGGCCTGGTGCTGGCGATGCTGCCGGTGCTCGGCGCGTACATCGTCTTCCAGCGGCAGGTGGTCCAGGGGCTCACCGCCGGGGCCCTGAAGTAGGCCGAAGCGGACCGAAGCAGACGCCCGGCGTTCTCCTCCCGTTCAACGATCCGGTTCCACCTCTTGACGCAACGGTGAGGGAACCGGTCAGCTTGGACTTCACTTGTTGGACAAGGCGGGGCCTCGCCGGAGCGGCCCCGTGCGGGAGGTCGTCGTGGAGACTCCAGGGTCGCAGTCGTCACTGCACCGGGCAAACCTGGAGAGAGTGGTCAGAGCGGTACGACTCGCCGGATCCCTGACCCAGGCGGAAATCGCCCGGACCACCGGTCTGTCGGCCGCGACCGTCTCGAACATCGTGCGGGAACTGAAGGATGCCGGGATGGTCGAGGTGACCCCCACCTCGGCCGGCGGCCGCCGCGCCCGCTCCGTCTCGCTCAGCGGGGACGCCGGGATCGTGGTCGGCATCGACTTCGGCCACACGCATCTGCGGGTGGCGCTGGGCAACCTGGCCCACCAGGTGCTGGCCGAGCAGACCGAGCCGCTGGACGTCGACGTCTCCGCCGCACAGGGCTTCGACCGGGCCGAGCAGCTGGTCAGGCGCCTGATCGACAGTGTCGGCGCCGACCGCGACAAGATCGCCGGTGTCGGTCTGGGAGTGCCCGGCCCGATCGACCTGGAATCCGGCACCCTGGGCTCCACGGCCATCCTGCCCGGCTGGCGCGGCACCCGCCCGGCCGAGGAGCTGGAAGCCAGACTGGGCGTCCCGGTCCACGTGGACAACGATGCCAACCTCGGCGCCCTCGGTGAACTGACCTGGGGGAGCGGCCGCGGGGTCAAGGACCTGGCCTACATCAAGGTGGCCAGCGGCGTCGGCGCCGGCCTGGTGATCGACGGCAAGATCTACCGCGGCCCGGGCGGCACGGCGGGCGAGATCGGGCACATCACCCTCGACGAGTCCGGACCGGTCTGCCGCTGCGGCAACCGCGGTTGTCTGGAGACCTTCACCGCGGCCCGCTACGTGCTGCCGCTGCTCCAGCCGACCCACGGCACGGAACTCACCATGGAGGCCATGGTGCGCCTGGCCAAGGAGGGCGATCCGGGGTGCCGGCGGATGATCGGCGACATCGGGCGCCACGTGGGCAGCGGGGTGGCCAACCTGTGCAACCTCCTCAACCCCGGACGGATCGTCATCGGCGGTGACCTCGCGGAGGCGGGGGAGCTGATGCTGGGTCCGATCCGGGAGTCGGTGGGACGGTACGCGATCCCGAGCGCCGCCCGCCAACTCTCCGTCGTGCCGGGCGGACTGGGCGGCCGGGCCGAGGTGCTGGGGGCGCTGGCCCTCGCGCTGAACGAGGTGGGCGACGCCTCCCTGCTCGGGGGCACGCCGCTACGCTCCGTACCTAACTCGTTCACTTAGAGAACACAGCACGTCGTTGCCAGACCGTTAAGTATTCACTTCTTGACGTCAAACATCGATTTCGAGTTGACTTCGGTCACTTACCTCGGCCGCGACGGTGCGGCCGCGTCAGGGAGGCACTCCTCTTATGAACGCCAAGATTCGTAGCGTCGTCATCGGCGCTGCTGCTGTTTCTATGGCTCTGTCCATGGCCGCCTGTGGCAAGGCGGGCGACGACGCCAAGGACGAGGGCGGTTCCGCCGACAAGGGTGGCAAGTCCATCGGCCTGCTGCTGCCCGACACTGTCACCGCCCGGTACGAGAAGTTCGACAAGCCCTACTTCGAGGACAAGGTCAAGGAGCTCTGCTCCGACTGCACCGTCGAGTACGCGAACGCCGGCGCCGACCCGAACAAGCAGGCCCAGCAGGTCAGCGACATGATCACCAAGGGTGTCAAGGTGATCGTGGTCAGCGCCCAGGACTCCGCGGCCATCAAGTCCTCCGTGGAGGAGGCCGAGTCCAAGGGCGTCAAGGTCATCGCGTACGACCGCCTCGCCCAGGGCCCGGTGTCCGCCTACGTCTCCTTCGACAACGAGAAGGTCGGCCAGCTCCAGGGTGAGGCCCTCCTCGAGGGTCTGGGCGACAAGGCGACCCCGAAGTCGAAGATCGTCATGATCAACGGTGACGACGCCGACCCGAACGCCGCCCAGTTCAAGAAGGGCGCCCACGGCGCCCTGGACGGCAAGGTCGACATCGCCTACGAGCAGACCGGCCTCTGGAAGGACACGGTCGCCGCGGAGAAGATGTCCGCCGCCATCACCCAGCTCGGCAAGAAGAACATCGCCGGCGTCTACTCCGCCAACGACGGCATGGCCGGTGGCATCGCCAACGTCCTCAAGGGCGAGGGCCTCGGCGACATCCCGCTGACCGGTCAGGACGCGGAGCTCGCGGCCATCCAGCGCATCGTCGCCGGCACCCAGTACGCCACCGTCTACAAGGCGTTCAAGCCGCAGGCCGAGGCCGCCGCCGAGCTTGCCGTCAAGCTGCTGAACGGTGAGGACGTCAAGGCCGCCGCCTCCCAGGAGGTCACCAGCGGCTCCGGCGACAAGGTTCCCGCGCAGCTGCTGGCCCCGGTCTCCGTGACCCAGAAGAACATCGCGGACACCGTCGTCAAGGACGGTCTGTACACGGTCGAGGAGATCTGCGCCGGCGAGTTCGCCAAGGCGTGCGAGAAGGCCGGCATCAGCAAGTAAGCGGCTTCGGCCGGCCCGCCCGACGGGGCGGCCGGCCCGGCGGCGGGACGAGCCGAACCGCGGATCCCGCCGCCCCCCGCCCGGCCTTTGCCCCGTCCTGTCCCCACCGAGGGACGGCTCGGGGCAGCGGCCGGTACGGGGGCACCACCGTCCGCGCTCCGCGAGAGCGCGCACCCACTCCCCCCGCAAACCCGCGCTTTCGCGCGCCCCTCCGCGTCCTGTCCGCAGGACGCGGCATCCCCGCCGGTCAGGCGGCGAAGGAGATGATTCACGTGTCCGCTACGCCCGTGCTGGCGTTGCGCGGAGCCTCCAAGCGATTCGGTGCGGTCCAGGCCCTCACCGACGTCCACCTGGAGGTCCACGCCGGAGAGGTCGTCGCACTGGTCGGCGACAACGGCGCCGGAAAGTCCACGCTGGTCAAGGCGATCGCCGGCGTCCACCCCATCGACGAAGGCGTCGTCGAGTGGGAGGGCAGGCCGGTCTCGATCAGCAAGCCGCACGACGCCCAGGAGCTCGGCGTCGCGACCGTCTACCAGGACCTCGCCCTGTGCGACAACCTGGACGTCGTCGGCAACCTCTACCTCGGCCGGGAGCTGCGCCGCCGCGGCGTCCTCGACGAGGTCACCATGGAGCAGAAGGCCCGCGAGCTGCTGAGCACGCTGTCCATCCGCATCCCCAGCGTCCGCATCCCGATCGCCGGCCTCTCCGGCGGTCAGCGTCAGGTCGTCGCCATCGCGCGCGCCCTGATCGGCGACCCCAAGATCGTCATCCTGGACGAGCCCACCGCGGCCCTCGGCGTCGAGCAGACCGCCCAGGTCCTCGACCTGGTCGAGCGGCTGCGCGAGCGCGGCCTCGGCGTCATCCTCATCAGCCACAACATGGCCGACGTCAAGGCGGTGGCGGACACCGTCGCCGTGCTGCGCCTGGGCAAGAACAACGGCACCTTCCCGGTGAAGGACACCAGCCACGAAGAGATCATCGCCGCCATCACGGGTGCCACGGACAACGCCGTGACCCGTCGCGCGGAGCGTCGCACCACGGAGGCGGCAAAGTGAGCGACACGACCAAGACCCCCACCCCCAAGGGCACCGTCCCGGCCGCTGCCGAGGACCCCACCGCCGCGGCGGTGGCGGCCCCCGCCGTCGACCCCCGCCTGCTGGTGCGCGAAGAGGGCTTCAAGGGCTACATCACGGAGTTCAAGCGCAAGGTCAAGGGCGGTGAGCTGGGCTCCATCCCGGTCGTCGTCGGCCTGATCGTCATCGCGACGGTCTTCCAGCTCAACAACGACCGCTTCCTGAGCGCCGACAACCTGTCGAACATCGGCTACTACATGGCCGCCACCGGCATGCTCGCCATCGGCCTGGTCTTCGTGCTGCTGCTCGGCGAGATCGACCTCTCCGTCGGCTCGGTCAGTGGCCTGGCCTCCGCCGTGTTCGCCGTCGTGGTCACCAAGCACGGCATGAACGCCTGGCTGGCCCTGCTGCTCACCATCGTCACCGGTGTCGCCATCGGCGCGCTGCACGGCTGGTTCTTCGCCAGGATCGGCGTGCCCGCCTTCGTCGTCACCCTGGCCGGCTTCCTCGGCTGGAACGGCCTGATGCTGTGGCTGCTCGGCTCGAGCGGCACCATCAACATCCCCTCCGACGACGGCCCGGTCAGCCTGCTCGGCAAGTCGTCGTTCCTGCTGGACCAGGACATCGTCGGCGCCTACCTGCTGGCCGGACTCGCCGTCCTGTCGCTGCTCGTCGGCTCCTTCATGGACCAGCGCCGCCGCCGCGCGGCCGGCGTCCCGTTCCGCCCGACCAGCGAGATCGTGCTGCGCGTCGTCGCCCTCGCGGTGGTCGCCTTCGCCGCCGCGGTCATGTTCAACAACTCCGCGGGCGTGCCCAACGCGCTGGTGATCTTCCTGGTCTGCCTGGTGATCATCGACTTCGTCCTGCGCCGCACCTCGTTCGGCCGCAAGGTCTTCGCGGTCGGCGGCGGCGTCGAGGCGGCCCGCCGCGCGGGCATCAACGTCGAGCTGGTCCGCATCACCGTCTTCGCCATCGCCGGCGGCTTCGCGGCCCTCGGCGGCATGTTCTTCGCCGGCCAGACCTCCAGCGCCACCATGCTGGCGGGCGGCGGCAACACCCTGATGCTGGCGATCGCCGCGGCGGTCATCGGCGGCACCAGCCTCTTCGGCGGCCGGGGCACCGTGTGGTCGGCCCTGCTGGGCATGCTCGTCATCCAGTCGATCAGCACCGGCCTGAGCCTGCTGAACATGGAGGCGTCGATCCAGTACATGATCACCGGCGCCGTGCTGCTCGGCGCGGTCGTCATCGACTCCGTCTCCCGGCGGAGCCAGAAGGCGGCGGGCCGGGCGTAACGCCCACCCAGCCCGCGGTGCCCGGCATCCTCGCGATGCCGGGCACCCTGCTTTTCCCGGGGCGAGGCCCCGGCTCCGGCCCTGGCCCCGGTCGGCCTCCGGCCCTGGCTCCGGCCAGGCGCTCCGGCCCTGGGCTCCGGCCTTCGGCTCCGGTCAGGAGCTTCGGCCCTGGCTCCGGCGGTCGGTTCTCGGGCTCCGGCCCGGCCTCCGGCCCGGCCTCCGGCCCTGGCTCCGGCCAGAAGCTTCGGCTCCGGGCTCCGGCCTTCGGCTCCGGTCAGGAGCTTCGGCCCCGGGCTCCGCCCCTGGCCCCGGCTTCGACTCCGGGCTCCGGCCCTGGCTCCGGCCAGGAGCTTCGGCTCCGGCTCCGGCGGTCGGTTCTCGGGCTGGCCCTGGCTGCGGCTTCGGCTGTGAGCAGCCGGTCCTGGGTTCGGGTTTCGGTTCTCGGCTGCGGGCTCCGGCCAGGAGTTTCGGCCCCGGCTTCGGCTGCGGGCTTCGGCTCCGAGCTCCGGCCCTGGCCCCGGGTTCGGCTGCGGGCAGCTGGTCCTGGGTTCGGGTTTCGGTCCTCGGCTGCGGGCTCCAGTCCCGGCTTCGGGATCCGGCCTTCGGACCCTGCCATCGGCCCCGGCTTCGGCGTCGGGCTCCGGCCCTGGCTTTTGGACTCGGCCCTCAGCTTCGGCCTTCGGCTCCTGCCCTGGCTATCTGCTTCGGCTTCGGGCTCCGGACCCGGCTGTCGGCCTTCGGCTCCAGGGTCTCGGCCGGCTCCGGCCCTGGCATCGGCCCCGGCCAAGCCTTCGCGGCTCCGGCCTTCGGCTCCGGGCTCGGCCAGGCCCTCCGGCCCGGCATTCGGCTCCGGGGTTTGGGTCGGCTCCGGCCCTGGCCAAGCCTTCGGCTCCGGGTTCGGCCGGCTTCGGTCAGGAGCTCCGGCCAGGACTTCGGCCCCGGCTCACCCGGGCGGCGGAACCACCCGAACGGGCGTACCACCGGGGAACCGCTCCCCCCGCCCGGACGTTCAGACACCGGGACGCACAGGGCCGTCCTGCGGGACGCGGAGCGGAACATTAGACTCGACAGGCCCTGCAACGCTCAACAGCTCTACTGCAAGGAGGCACGGGTGCCGCTGCTGACCCGCATCAGGGGACCGCGCGATCTGGACCGGCTCACCCCGGCGCAGCTTGACCAGCTGGCGGAGGAGATCCGGACCTTCCTCGTCGACGCGGTCTCCAAGACCGGCGGCCACCTCGGCCCCAACCTCGGCGTGGTGGAGCTCACCATCGCTCTGCACCGGGTGTTCGAGTCGCCGCAGGACAAGATCCTCTGGGACACCGGTCACCAGTCCTACGTGCACAAGCTGCTCACCGGCCGGCAGGACTTCTCGAAGCTGAAGATGAAGGGCGGCCTCTCCGGCTACCCCTCGCAGGCCGAGTCCGAGCACGACGTCATCGAGAACTCGCACGCCTCGACGGTCCTCGGCTGGGCGGACGGCCTCGCCAAGGCCAACGAGATCCTGAAGAAGGACGACCACGTCGTCGCCGTCATCGGCGACGGAGCCCTCACCGGCGGCATGGCCTGGGAGGCGCTCAACAACATCGCGGCCGCCAAGGACCGCCCGCTGGTGATCGTGGTGAACGACAACGAGCGTTCCTACGCCCCCACCATCGGCGGCCTCGCCAACCACCTGGCCACCCTGCGCACCACCGACGGCTACGAGCGCTTCCTCGCCCGTACCAAGGAGGTCCTGGAGCGGACCCCGGTGGTCGGCCGCCCCCTCTACGACACGCTGCACGGCGCGAAGAAGGGCCTCAAGGACTTCATCGCGCCGCAGGGCATGTTCGAGGACCTGGGCCTGAAGTACGTCGGCCCGATCGACGGGCACGACATCGAGGCCCTGGAGTCCGCGCTCTCGCGCGCCAAGCGGTTCAACGGCCCGGTCATCGTGCACTGCCTCACCGAGAAGGGCCGCGGCTACCGCCCGGCGCTGGAGGACGAGGCGGACCGCTTCCACGCGGTCGGCAAGATCCACCCGGACACCGGCCTGCCGGTCGCCACCGCCGGCGCCGACTGGACCTCCGTCTTCGGCGACGAGATGGTCAAGCTCGGCGAGGAGCGCGGCGACATCGTCGCCATCACCGCCGCGATGCTCCAGCCGGTCGGCCTCGACAGGTTCGCCAAGGTCTTTCCCGAGCGCGTCTTCGACGTCGGCATCGCCGAGCAGCACGGCGCGGTCTCCGCGGCCGGTCTGGCCACCGGCGGCCTGCACCCCGTCTTCGCGGTCTACGCGACCTTCCTCAACCGCGCCTTCGACCAGGTCCTGATGGATGTCGCGCTGCACCGGTGCGGAGTGACCTTCGTCCTGGACCGGGCCGGCGTCACCGGCACCGACGGCGCCTCCCACAACGGCATGTGGGACATGTCGATCCTCCAGGTCGTCCCCGGTCTGAGGCTCGCCGCCCCGCGCGACGCGGAGCAGGTGCGCGCCCAGCTCCGGGAGGCCGTCGAGGTCGACGACGCGCCCACCGTGGTCCGCTTCTCCAAGGGCGCCGTCGGGCCCGCCGTGCCGGCCGTGGGCCGGGTCGGCGGGATGGACGTGCTCCGCGAGGCCGGCACCGAGCAGCCCGACGTGCTGCTGGTGTCGGTGGGCGCGCTCGCCCCGATGTGCCTGGAGATCGCCTCCCTGCTGGAGAAGCAGGGCATCTCCACCACCGTCGTCGACCCGCGCTGGGTCAAGCCGGTGGACGAGCAGATGGCGCCGCTGGCGGCCCGGCACCGGGTCGTCGTCACCGTCGAGGACAACTCGCGGGCCGGCGGCGTCGGCTCGGCGGTCGCCCAGGCGCTGCGCGACGCGGGCGTGGACGTCCCGCTGCGCGACTTCGGCATCCCGCCGCAGTTCCTGGACCACGCCTCCCGTGCCGAGGTCCTCGCGGAGATCGGGCTCACCGCCCCGGACATCGCCCGCCAGGTCACCGGACTGGTCTCCCGGCTCGACGGCCGCGACGGCTTCGAGTCCGCCCCGGCCAAGGCGGGCTCCCGCCGGAGCTGACCCCCGGAGCTGACCCTCCCACCAGGACCCGGCGGGCGCTTCCCGCCGGGTCCTGGCATCTCCGGGCCGGTCCCGCAGAGCGACTGGGCCGGTTCCGTCACGGCGTTCGCTCATCCCGGTGACCGGACGGGCCCGGCCGTCTGACGCACCACTGCCGGGGAAAGCGGATAACACCCTCTCGACCGTGTCGGGGACCCAAGGGAGGAAATCCGTGAGCAGCAGGAGCGTCTTCAGGACGAAGAAGGTCGAGCATTCGCTCGACAGCGCCGAGCAGTCGGAACACCGGCTGAGGAAGACGCTCTCCGCCCTCGACCTCACCGTCTTCGGCGTCGGCGTGGTCATCGGCACCGGCATCTTCGTCCTCACCGGGCAGGTCGCCAAGGAGAACGCGGGCCCCTCGGTGGCGATCGCCTTCGCGGTGGCCGGGGTCGTCTGCGCCCTGGCGGCCCTGTGCTACGCGGAGTTCGCCTCCACCGTCCCGGTCGCGGGGTCGGCCTACACCTTCTCCTACACCTCCCTGGGCGAGCTGCCCGCCTGGATCATCGGCTGGGACCTGGTCCTGGAGTTCGCGCTCGGCACGGCCGTGGTCGCGGTCGGCTGGTCCGGCTACATCCGCTCCCTGCTCGAGAACATCGGCTGGACGCTGCCGGAGGTGCTCTCCGGGCGGGACGGCGCGTCGGGCTTCGGCTTCGACCTCCTCGCGGCGCTGCTGGTGCTGCTGCTCACCGTGGTCCTGGTCGTGGGCATGAAGCTCTCCGCCCGGATCACCTCGGTGGTCGTCGCGATCAAGGTGGGGGTGGTGCTGCTGGTGATCGTCGCCGGCGCCTTCCTGGTGAAGGCCGAGAACTACAAGCCCTTCATCCCCGCCTCCGTCCCCCAGGAGGCGGGCGGCGGCCTGCACGCGCCGCTGATCCAGCTGATCTTCGGGTTCGCCCCCTCCAACTTCGGCGTCCTCGGCATCTTCACCGCCGCGTCGGTGGTCTTCTTCGCGTTCATCGGCTTCGACGTGGTCGCCACCGCGGCCGAGGAGACCCGCAACCCCCAGCGCGACATGCCGCGGGGCATCCTGAGCTCCCTCGCCATCTGCACCGCCCTCTACGTGCTGGTGTCCATCGTGGTCACCGGCATGCAGCACTACACCCGGCTGTCCGTCGACGCCCCGCTCGCCGAGGCGTTCAAGGCCACCGGGCACCCCTTCTTCGCCGGCGTGATCAGCTTCGGCGCGGCGGTCGGTCTCATCACCGTCTGCATGATCCTGCTGCTCGGCCAGACCCGGGTCTTCTTCGCGATGAGCCGCGACGGGCTGCTGCCGCGCTTCTTCTCCCACGTCCACCCCCGCTTCAAGACGCCCTACCGCCCGACCATCCTGCTCGGCGTGATCATCGCGGTCGTGGCCGGCTTCACGCGGCTCGCGGAACTCGCGGAGCTGGTCAACATCGGCACGCTCTTCGCCTTCATGGTCGTCGCGCTCAGTGTGATCATCCTGCGGCGGACGCGGCCGGATCTGCCGCGGGCGTTCCGGACGCCGTGGGTGCCGGTGCTGCCCGTCGTGTCGGTGCTGGCGTCGCTGTGGCTGATGCTCAACCTGCCGGCGGAGACGTGGATCCGCTTCGGGGTGTGGATGGCGCTCGGGGTCGTCGTCTACTTCGCCTACGGCCACCGCCGCAGCCTGCTCGCCCCCGGACGCGAGGCCGAGGCCCGCGCCGCCACCCGGTCCGACTGAGCCCCGCCCACGGGTCCGTCCGGCCCCCTCCATGGCCCGCCCGGCCCCGTCCAACGGGTCGCGCCGCCCTGCCGTGGCGCTGTTCCACCGTGCGGGCGTGTTCCACCGTGCGGGCGGCGCCTGCCCAGGAGACGGCCCCTGGGCGGACGGGTGTCACCGGGCCCGAGGGGCACCGCCGGTGGTCATCGCGCCCAGCAGCGCGAACCCACGCC